>NZ_JBSGIV010000049.1:0-53939 GCF_053605225.1 Micromonospora sp. NPDC003944 | reverse complement strand
GCCGACACCGCAGTGTCGCAGCCGCAGGACGCGTCGGGCGAGGCGGCCGGGCGCGAACGAAGGGCGGGCCCGGTGAGCGCGAGGAGTGCAGCGAAGCGGAGCCCCGCAGTCGCGAACGAAAGGCGGGCCCGGTGACGGCAACGGTGAACAAGGATGAGCAGGAGGCCCGGGACGAGACGACCTGGCAGACCCTTCGTCGCGGCCTGGCGCTCTCGCCGGAGCTTCGGATCGGTCTGGCCGGCACGTTGGGCCTGGCGTTGGTCTACATGGTCGGTCGGGTCGCCGTGCCGGTCGCCGTGCAGCAGGGCATCGACCGGGGTCTCGTCGGTGGTCTGAAGCTTGACGTGGTCTGGTCGGTGGTGGCGATCACCGCGGCGATCCTGACGGTCACCACGGTCTGCGGCTACCTGATGATGCGCCGGCTGTTCACGGTCAGCGAGACGGCGTTGGCCAATGTCCGGACCCGGGCGTTCCGACACGTGCACGACCTGTCGATGTTGCACCAGCAGTCCGAGCGGCGGGGCTCGCTCGTCTCGCGGGTGACGAGCGACGTCGACCAGATCACCCAGTTCCTCCAGTGGGGCGGGGTGATCCTGCTTGTCAACCTCGGTCAGCTGGTGGTCACGACGGCCGTCATGCTGGCGTACTCCTGGCAGTTGACCCTTGTGGTGTTGGCCGCGTTCGCGCCGGCGGTGTTCGTCATCCGGCAGTTGCAACGTCGCCTCGGCACGGCGTACGCGACGGTGCGCCAGCGCACCGGGACGCTGCTCGGCGCGATCGGCGAGAGCGTGGTGGGCGCGCCGGTGATCCGGGCGTACGGGATCGCCGGGCGCACCGAGCGGCGGCTGGACGAGGCGATCGACAGGCAGCGTCTGGCGCAGCAGCGGGCGATCCGGATCAGCATCGTGGGCAGCTCGGTCGGGGAGTTGGCGGCGGGGCTGGCGCTGGCCGGCGTGGTGGTGCTCGGTGTGCTGCTGGGGGTGGACGGCACGCTGTCGATCGGTCAGCTGACCGCGTTCCTCTTCCTGGTGACGCTCTTCATCCAGCCGGTGCAGATCGCCACCGAGGTGCTCAACGAGGCGCAGAACGCGATCGCCGGCTGGCGTCGGGTGCTCGACGTGCTGGACGTCGCCCCGGATGTGGCCGACCCGGGTGAGCAGGGACGGGAGTTGCCGGGCGGGCCGTTGGACATCCGGTTCTCCGGTGTCCGGTTCGCCTACCCGGGTGGTCCGCCGGTGCTGCACGACATCGACCTGGAGATCCCGGCGAAGAGCCGGGTGGCGGTGGTGGGTGAGACCGGCAGCGGCAAGACCACGTTCGCCAAGCTGCTGACCCGCCTGATGGACCCGTCGGCCGGCGCGGTGCTGCTGTCCGGGGTGCCGCTTACCGACGTCCGGTTCGACTCGCTGCGCTCGCGCGTGGTGATGGTGCCGCAGGACGGGTTCCTCTTCGACGCGACGGTGGGGGACAACGTCCGGTTCGCCCGGCCGGAGCTGACCGACGAGCAGCTCAGCACCGCCTTCACCGAGCTGGGCCTGTCGGACTGGCTGGAGGGTCTGCCGGCCGGCCTGGGCACGCCCGTCGGGGAGCGTGGTGAGGCGCTCAGTGTCGGGGAGCGCCAGCTCGTCGCGTTGGCCCGTGCGTACGTCGCCGACCCGGACCTGCTGGTGCTGGACGAGGCGACGAGCGCGGTGGACCCGGCGACGGAGGTGCGGTTGCAACGGACGCTCGACGCGGTCACCCGAGGTCGGACCACCCTCGCGATCGCGCACCGGCTCTCCACCGCGCAGGCCGCCGACGAGGTGATCGTGGTGGACCGGGGTCGGGTGGTCCAGCGCGGCCCGCACGACGAGCTGGTCCGCGACGCCGACTCGGTGTACGGCCTGCTCTACGCCTCCTGGCTGGAGCAGACCCGCTGAGGTGCGGCGCTGTGGTGGACGAGGGCGGGCGGGTGCTCTAGGCTCCGGGTTAGGTAAGCCTAACCTCTGAAGGAGGTCGCGCCATGCGGCCCAACTCCGCCGAGATCGTCCGTACCCTCGTCGCCGGCCGCCTGCCCGGCCTGGTGCACCTGGCCCACCGGCCGGGCCCGCACCACGCCCGGCACGTCACCGACGCCGACGGGCGGGTGCTGCTGCTGGTGCCGGTGGCGAGCCACCTGGCCGCCGCCCTGCAACCAGTGGCCGGCGGCAGCGACGTCGCGGTGGTGCTCGACGTGCTCGACCTGCCGCCCGCGGCCGGCGCGCCCGGCCTGGGTCGCGCCTGGGTGTCCGGTTGGGCGGCCGAGCTGCGCGGCGACGAGGCCCGCCGGGCCGCTGTCGACTTCGCGGCGGTCGAGCCGACCGGCGACCTGCTCGACCTGGGCACCCGGTTCCGGCTGTTCCGGTTCGAGGTGGTCGAGGTCCGCTGGGAGCGGGCCGGCGTCGTGCACCGGATCGACCCGGTGGAGTACGCCGAAGCCGAGCCGGACCCGGTGCACCCGGTCGAGGCCCGGCTGCTCACCGACCTCGCCGAGTGCCACGGCGTCGAGGTGACGGAGTACCTGCGCCGGCAGCTCGGGCTGACCGAGCAGACCCCGGACGGTCCGCCCCGGGTGGTGCGGATCGACCGCTACGGGCTGGTGGTCGCCCTCGGCCGCCCCGGCGCCCGGCGACGGGTCCGGCTGGCCTTCCCCGGCCCGCTGTCCGACCCCGCCGAGCTGCCGAACCTCCTGCCCCCACTACGCCCCCCAGCCCCAGCGAACAAACCCCGCTGACCGCCCCTTTCCGTGCCTCCGCACCCACCCGCTCTGCCGCGCCGATCTTGCGCTTACTGTTGCCGATTCACGCGGCTTATCCCTTTTGTCGGGACAGTAAGCGCAAGATCGGCGAGAGGGGGCGGGGGCGGGGCTGGGGCGGGGCTTGCGGGGTTAGGTTGGTAGGGGGGCTGTTAGGTAGCGCTGGATCGTGGGGCCTATCGCGGCCACCAGGGTTTCCGGGTCCGCCGAGGCGACCGGCTCGAGGCGTACCACGTGCCGCATCATGGCCAGGCCGATCATCTGGGTGGCGACCAGGGAACCCCGCAGCGGAAGCTCCACCGGGTCGACGTCGAGGTTCTCCAGCACCCGACGCAGCACCTGGGTGGTGACGAACTCGCGCAGCAGGCGAGCGGTCCACTCGTTGCTGACCGCGGAGCGCAGCAGTGCCTGTGCGGCGCTGCCGGTCGGGGAGTCCCAGATGCCGAGGAAGATCCGCACCAGCCGCTCGCCGACGCGGTCGCGGTCGCCGGCAAGCACCTTCGGCAGCAGCTGACCAGGGTCGACCGGAAAGTTCATCGCGGCCAGGAACAGCTGGTCCTTGCTGCCGAAGTAGTGGTGCACAAGCGCCGGGTCGACCTGCGCCGTGCCGGCGATGGCCCGGATCGAGGCGGCGTCGAAGCCACGGTCGGCGAACGCCGTACGCGCCGCGTCGAGAATCGCCTCCCGGGTGCCCGGGTTGCCGGGTCGCCGGCCGGTCCGCCGCGTCATCGCCGCCCTTCGTTCGTCCGCCTGGCCCGTCGTGGCCCGGCCCGCGCCCGCGCCGGTGGCGGCTGCCCGTGCCGGCCGCCGCCTCCGACGCCTGCGGTCAGCCGCTGCGCCGCCGCAGGGTGGCCGCCGCGAGCACCAGCGCCAGCACCACCGCGCCGAGGACCACCGCGGCGTCGCGCCACATCCGGCCGGTCGGCTCGGCGTGGGCGCCGACCTCCTGCAGCGCCTCGATGGCGTACGACAGGGGGAAGGCGTCACTGAGCGCCTGGAGCCAGCCGGCCATCTGGTCGCGGGCCACGAACAGCCCGCAGAGCAGTAGTTGGGGGACCACCACGACTGGCAGGAACTGTACTGCCTGGAACTCGGTGCGCGCGAAGGCACTGCACAGCAGGCCGAGGGCGACGCCGAGGACTGCGTCGAGCACCGCGATCCCGATCACCAGCCCGATGCTGCCCGCGGTTTCCAGACCGAAGATCCAGTACGCCACGGCGGCGGCGACGGCTGCCTGCACGGCGGCGGCCAGCCCGAACGCGATGCCGTACCCGAAGAGCAGGTCGAGCTTGCCCAGCGGGGTGGTGAGCAGCCGTTCCAGCGTGCCCGAGGTGCGTTCCCGCAGCATGGCGATGCTCGTCACCAGGAACATGATCACGAAGGGGAAGATGCCGAGCATCACCAGCGCGATCCGGTCGAAGGTCGTCGGTTGGCCGGGCGGGGTCGGCTGGTCGGCGTACATGAAGTAGACCAGGGTGAGCAGGACGGCCGGCACCACCACGAGCAGCGCGATGGTCCGCCGGTCGTGCCGGAGCTGACGCAGGATGCGGCCGGTGGTGGCGGCGAGGATTCGCGGGTTCATGCTGTCTCCCGTGCGGCTGTCGCGTCGGTGCTGGTGGCCTCGCTGGCCCGGATGAGCCGCAGGAACGCCTCGTCGAGGTCGTCCACACCGGCGGCGGCGCGGACCGCGGCCGGGCTGTCGTCGGCGATCAGCCGCCCCTGGCGGATCAGCAGCAGTTGGTCGCAGCGCGCCGCCTCGTCCATCACGTGACTCGACACCAGCAGGGTGGTGCCGGCGGCGGCCATCGCGTGGAACCGGGCCCACAGGTCGGCCCGCAGCACCGGGTCCTGACCGACGGTCGGCTCGTCGAGGATGACCAGCTCCGGCTCGCCGACCAGGGCGCAGGCCAGCGACGCGCGGCTGCGTTGGCCGCCGGAGAGGGTGGCGACGAGTTGACCGGCGGCCTCGGCCAGCCCGACGTCGCTGATCGCCCGATCGGCCTCGACGCGCCCACGCCCGTAGAGGGCCGCGAAGTAGCGGGCGTTCTCGCGGACGGTCAGGTCGGCGTAGACGCTCGGCGCCTGGGTCAGGTAGCCCACCCGGTGCCGCAGCGCGGGGGTGCCCGCCGGTCGGCCGAGCACGGTGACCGTTCCGCCGCTGACCAGCTGCACCCCGACCACCGCGCGCATGAACGTGGTCTTGCCGCTGCCGCTGGGGCCGAGCAGCCCGGTGACCGCGCCGCGCGGGACACGGCAGCTGATGCCGTCGAGCACCCGCCGCCCACCCCGGTCGACGACCAGGTCTCGGACGGCTATCGCATCGTCCATCGTGCACCTCCACAGAAACTCATCACGTGTTGAACTCAACGCTAGATGAAATACCGCGTGGCGCGCAACGGCCCGGATCGGTGTCCGCCCGTCGACCATCGCGCGGACCGCGAGAACGGGCAGTAGGCTCCGGACCGGACACGAAGTCCGGCAACGGGCATTGCGCGCTGATCGGACGTACGGCACGATGACGCCGTGGGTCACGCTCCGTTACCGGATAGCGGTTTTCTCGAGGATTGGGCCGCGCGGTTGCGGCAGGCCGCCGAGCGGCAGGTCGTCGGCATCCTGCTACGGGGCAGCCACGCCCGCCGCGCCGCCACCGCGCACAGCGACGTCGACCTCGACGTGTTGGTCGGCGGCGCTCCGTACGCGGCCCGCCGCGCCTACCTGGCCGAGTCCGCAGGCCAGGTCACCCACGTGTCGGTGGCTGCCCGCGACGTCCGGTCCTGGGTGCACCGACTCGGCGAACCGGCCGACTGGGCGTTCGGGCTGCCGGTCACCGCGCCGGCGCGGCTGCTCTGGGCCGACCCGCACTGGCGGCCCCGGATCGACCTGCCGGTGCTCTGCCAGCCCGCCGAACCGCCCCGACTGGAAGAGATGATCGCCACGCTGGGTAAGGCCGCAGCCGCCCGCGCGGCGAGCGACCGCCTCGGGGTCCGGCTCGCCGTCGCCGATCTGGCGCGGCTCTGCCCCTCGGTGCTGCGCCCGGCCAACCCGTCGGTACGGGTCCACTCCCGCCGGGCGGCCTTCGCGGCGGCCCTGGATCTGCCGGTGGCCCCACCCGGTTACCGGACCGACATGCTGCTCTGCCTCGGGCTGCGCCCGGGCGCCACCGGGCAACTCTGGGCCGCCGCCGTCCGGCTGGTCACCGGCACACTGCCGTTGATCCGTCCGTACGCCGAGGAGATCGCCGACACCGCCGGCGCGGACCTGGCCGCCGCCCTGGTGGACGGCCGGCTGGACCGCTACGTCGCCCAGCTGGCCCGACCGGCCGGACCTCCGCCACAGCCCCGGCCCTCGGGGCCCGCACCGCCGCCCTGGCGGGAGCGGTCGGCGGCGCCCGCGCCGCGTGCGGGAGAATTGCTCACTGTGCCCGTACCTGACCCGCCGGTGACCGGCGTCCCCAGCGATCCGAACGAGCTGGCCGCGCCCGCGCCGGCACGCCCGTCCCGGCTCGACCCGGCCATCGCGGCCCAGTTGCGCCGCAGCGCCGACGGCCTGGTCGCCGCCGTGGTGCGCGCGCACGACTCCGGCGAGGTGCTGATGGTCGCCTGGATGGACGACGAGGCGTTGCACCGCACCCTCACCACCGGCCGGGCCACCTACTGGTCGCGCAGCCGACGCGAGTACTGGGTCAAGGGCGAGACCTCGGGGCACCACCAGTACGTGCGGTCGGTCGCACTCGACTGCGACGGGGACGCACTGTTGGTCAGCGTGGACCAGGTCGGCGCGGCCTGCCACACCGGCCACCGGACCTGCTTCTACACCGAGCTGCCCGTCGTCACCCCGGAGGCACTCCCATGACCGACGGCGCTGTCAGCCCCGACCTGGCCACCTTCACCGAGCTGGCCGCCGACTGGCGGGTGGTTCCGGTCACCCGGCGGCTGCTGGCCGACGCGGAGACCCCGGTCGGGGTCTACCGGAAGCTGGCCGGTGGGCCGGGCACGTTCCTGCTCGAGTCGGCCGAGCAGGGCGTCGGTTCGGCCGGCATGGCCTGGTCGCGGTACTCGTTCATCGGCGTGCGCAGCAGCGCCACCCTGATCGAACGCGACGGCGTGGCGACCTGGCTCGGCCAACCGCCGAGCGGGCTGGCCGCCGAGGGCGACCCGGTGCGGATGCTGCGGGAGACCGTGGCGGCGCTGGCCGGCCCGGTCGGGGACCCGTCCGACGGTCTGCCGCCGCTGACCGGGGGCATGGTCGGTTACCTCGGCTACGACCTGATCCGGCGCTTCGAGCGGTTGCCCGAGCTGACCGAGGACGACCTGGGCGTGCCCGAGCTGGGCATGATGCTCGCCACCGATCTGGTGGTGCTCGACCACTACGACGGTTCGGCGATCCTCGTCGCCAACGCGGTGCTGCCGCCGTTGGACGCCCCGGACCGCGCCCCGCAGGTCGCCGCCGCGTACCACCACGCGGTGGGCCGGCTGGACGCGATGACCACGGCGCTCTCCCGCCCCATCCCGCCGATGATCTCCACGGTCGAGCGTCCGCCGGCAGGCGAGGTGCACTGCCGTACGCCCGACGGTGGCTACCCGAAGGCGGTGGAGGCGGCCAAGGAGGCGATCCGGGCCGGCGAGTGCTTCCAGATCGTGCTCTCCCAGCGCTTCGAGCGGACGACCCACGCCGACCCGCTCGACGTCTACCGGGTGCTGCGCACCAGCAACCCCAGCCCGTACATGTACCTGCTGCGCTTCGACGGGTTCGACATCGTCGGCTCGTCCCCGGAGGCGCACCTGAAGGTCACCGCGGCCCCGGACGGGCGACGCCGGGCGTTGCTGCACCCGATCGCCGGCACCCGGCCGCGCGGTGGCACCCCCGCCGCCGACGCCGCCCTCGCCGCCGAGCTGCTCGCCGACCCCAAGGAGCGGGCCGAGCACGTGATGCTCGTCGACCTCGGCCGCAACGACCTGGGTCGGGTCTGTCAGCCCGGCAGCGTGGAGGTGCCCGAGTTCGCCACCATCGAGCGGTACAGCCACGTCATGCACATCGTCTCCACCGTCACCGGCACGCTGCGTGACGACCAGACCGCCTTCGACGCGCTGGCGGCGACCTTCCCGGCCGGCACGCTCTCCGGGGCGCCGAAGGTGCGCGCCATGGAGATCATCGAGGAGTTGGAGCCGGTCCGTCGGGGCCTCTACGGCGGCACCGTGGGCTACTTCGGCTTCGGCGGCGACCTGGACATGGCGATCGCCATCCGGACGGCGCTCGTCCGCGACGGCCGCGCCTACGTCCAGGCCGGGGCGGGGGTCGTCGCGGACTCGGACCCGGCCGCCGAGGACCAGGAGACCCGGAACAAGGCCGCTGCCGTGCTGGCCGCGATCGCCGCCGCCGAAACTCTCCGGCCAGCTCGGTGAGCGCGAGGAGCGCAGCGAAGCGGAGCCCCGCAGTCGCGAACGAAAGGCACATTCGGTGAGTGGGCAGCGGTCCGTCACGGGCCGGCGCGCGTTGACGTACGCCGTGTTGCTCTGCCTGGTCGGCGCGGGCCTGGCGCTGTGGGCCGCGACGCGTAGCTGGTCGGTCGAGGTGACGGTGCGTCCGGCGCCGCTGCCGCCGGTGCGCGACACCCGCAGCGGTGCGAGCCTGCTGCCCTGGCTGCCGGCGTTGGCCCTGGTGACGTTGGCCGGGGGTGGCGCGGTGCTGGCCACCCGGGGTCACCTGCGGCGGGTGCTCGGTGGGCTGCTCGGTGTGCTCGGTCTGGCCGTGGCGGCCGGCGGCGGGTATGGGCTGGTGGCCGACCTGGGTGGCCCGGTGAGCCGGCAGTGGCCGGCGCTCTGCCTGGTCGGCGGCCTGCTGGCCGCCGTGGGTGGCTGGTGGACGGCGTTGCGTGGGGGTGACTGGCCGGCGATGGGCGCCCGCTACGAGCGTCCGACGCGGACCGTTCCGGAGGCCGCGTCGACGCAGCGCGACCCCGCCGAGCCGTCGACGCCGTTGGCGGGGCGGCGGACCACCGAGGCGTGGGACGCGCTAGACCGGGGCGAGGACCCGACGGACGACTGACGCGGTGGTCGCGGCGGCCGGGCGCTCAGCCGACCGGCTGGCGCTCCCACTGGGCGCGGCGACTCGTGGCACGGGCGGCGGTCAGCTCGGCGACCAGGCGGTTCAGTTCGGCGCGTTGGTCGGCGCGGGCCCGGTCGGCGCAGACCGCCTCCCAGGCGTTGCCCCGTGCCGTCCGCATCCGTCCCTCGCCCACCACGGCCCGTTCCACCGTGTGCACCACGCCGACGGCCAGCGATGCCACAGTCCGCGAGATGGTGGTCAGGCCGATTGTGGGGTGCGGCTCGGAGATACTCATGGTCACCTCGCGCGAGGAGTTGCGACGGTCGGGGCAGGCGCGCCATCGAGTCTGCCCGAGGACGATGCTCGCCGGCCGACGTTTCGTCGTGGTGACCGCCCGGTCAACTGTCTCTCCCCGCCCGTGACCAGGGGCCGTCCGTTCGGCCTTGAGCTTGCTCACAGCATCGACCCGCGTCGCTGTCGTCGGGCGCCGGCCGGAAACTGGTGGCATGATCGATGCGTCGGCCCGGTCTGACCGTGGCCGCCGGGCTCCATACCGCGTGACGGTGGTCGATACCGGAGGTGGCGCTGCGTGACAACCTCTTTACGGCAAGTCGGCCATTATGCCGCAGCCCTTTTCGTGAGCAGCGCCATACCCCCGGCATTCGGCGCCGGTCGGCTGCCCCTAGCATCGGCCCATGACGCCCGGAGAGGGGAGTCCGTTCGTGACTGCTGAGCATGCGCACGCGGAGGGGGACGAGGCCGGCCAGGCAGCGTCCGTAAGCGTGCTCGACGAGATTCTGGCTGGCGTACGTGAAGACGTCGCCCGACGTCAGGAGCAGGTTCCGCTGGAGCGGATCCGTGAACTGGCGGCGGCGGCGCCACCGCCGATGGACGCGTACGCGGCGCTGCGCAAGCCCGGCGTGGCCGTGATCGCCGAGGTGAAGCGCTCGTCGCCGTCCAAGGGTCGGCTGGCCGAGATCGCCGATCCGGCCGATCTGGCGGTCGACTACGCGGCCGGTGGGGCGCGGGCGATCAGCGTGCTGACCGAGGGGCGCTGGTTCGGCGGTTCGCTCGACGACCTGGCGGCCGTCCGTGCCGCGGTCACCGTGCCGGTGTTGCGCAAGGACTTCGTGGTCTCCAGCTACCAGATCCACGAGGCGCGCGCGCACGGCGCCGACCTGGTCCTGCTGATCGTCGCCGCACTCGAACAGAACGTCCTGATGGGCCTGCTCGAGCGGATCGAGTCGCTGGGCATGACCGCTCTGGTCGAGGTGCACGACGAGGAAGAGGCCGACCGCGCCCTGGAGGCCGGCGCGCAGGTGATCGGGGTCAACGCCCGTGACCTGCGTACCCTTGAGGTCGACAGGTCGGTGTTCGAGCGGATCGCGCCCGGCCTGCCCAGCAGCGTCGTCAAGATCGCCGAGTCCGGCGTTCGTGGTCCGCACGACCTGATCCGGTACGCCTCCGCGGGCGCCGACGCGGTCCTCGTTGGCGAGGGCCTGGTCACCCAGAAGAGCCCCCGCGAGGCGGTCGCCGAGCTGGTCAACGCCGGCAACCACCCGGCAACGCCCCGGCCGGTGCGCTGAGCCCGCGCCGGCCCGACGTCCCACCGAGAGGATTCCCGATGAGCGCCGACGCGCTGGCCCCGGTGGCCGGCCCGCAGCCCGACTCCGCCGGCCACTTCGGCCGCTTCGGCGGTCGGTTCGTTCCCGAGGCCCTGGTGGCCGCGCTGGACGAGCTCGACGGGGCGTGGCGTACGGCGATGACGGACGAGTCCTTCCGGGCCGAGTTCGGCGCGCTGCTGCGGGACTACGCCGGCACGCCGTCGTTGCTCTACGAGGCCCGGCGGTTCTCGGCGAAGGTCGGCGCGCGGGTGCTGCTCAAGCGGGAGGACCTCAACCACACGGGCGCGCACAAGGTGCGTAACGTGCTCGGTCAGGCGCTGCTCACCAAGCGGATGGGCAAGACCCGGGTGATCGCGGAGACCGGGGCCGGCCAGCACGGCGTCGCCACCGCCACCGCCGCAGCCCTGTTCGACCTGGAGTGCGTGGTCTACATGGGCCAGGTCGACACCGAGCGGCAGGCGCTCAACGTGGCCCGGATGCGGATGCTCGGCGCGACGGTCGTCCCGGTCACCAACGGTTCGCGCACCCTCAAGGACGCGATGAACGAGGCGATGCGCGACTGGGTGGCGAACGTCGACGAGACGCACTACCTGATCGGCACCGCCGCGGGCCCGCACCCGTTCCCGGCGATGGTGCGCGACTTCGTCCGGGGCATCGGTGACGAGGCCCGCCAGCAGTGCCTGGAGCTGACCGGGGCGCTTCCGGACGCCGTCACCGCCTGCGTCGGCGGCGGCTCCAACGCGCTCGGCATCTTCCACGCGTTCGTGGGCGACGAGGCGGTGCGGTTGTACGGCTTCGAGGCCGGCGGTGACGGGGTGGTCACCGGCCGGCACGCGGCGAGCATCACCGGCGGGTCCGCCGGGGTGCTGCACGGCACGCGCACCTACGTGCTGCAGGACGCCGACGGGCAGACCCTGGAGTCGCACTCGATCTCCGCCGGCCTGGACTACCCCGGCGTGGGTCCCGAGCACGCCTGGCTGCACGACACCGGCCGGGCGAACTACCTGCCGGTCACCGACGACGAGGCGATGGCCGCCTTCGAGCTGCTGTGCCGTACCGAGGGCATCATCCCGGCGATCGAGAGCGCTCACGCGCTCGCCGGCACCGTCGCGCTGGCCCCGAAGCTCGCCGCGGAGCTGGGTCGGGAGCCCACAATCGTGGTCAACCTCTCCGGCCGGGGCGACAAGGACGTGCACACCGCCGGCGACTACTTCGGCATCCTCGACAAGGAGCAGTGAGATGAGCCGGATCGGGGTGGCCTTCGACAAGGCCCGCGCCGACGGGCGGGCACTGCTGGTCGGCTGCATGCCGGCCGGTTTCCCCACCGTCGAGGGCAGCATCGCGGCGATGACCGCCATGGTCGAGGCCGGCGTCGACGTGATCGAGGTGGAGATCCCCTACTCCGACCCGGTGATGGACGGGCCGGTGATCCAGCGGGCCAGTGACATCGCGCTGGCCGGGGGCGTACGCACCGCGGACACGATGCGCATCGTCGAGGCGGTCGCGGCCACCGGCGCGCCGGTGGTCACCATGACGTACTGGAACCCGGTGGAGCGTTACGGCGTGGACGTCTTCGCCCGCGACCTCGCCTCCGCCGGCGGCACCGGCCTGATCACCCCGGACCTCATTCCCGAAGAGGCCGACGAGTGGTTGGCCGCCTCGGACGCGCACGGGCTGGACCGCACGTTCCTGGTCTCGCCGTCCTCCACCGACGCCCGGCTGGCGATGACGGTGCGGCACTGTCGTGGCTTCGTCTACGCCACCGCCATCATGGGGGTGACCGGCGCCCGGGCGCAGACCTCCGACGCCGCCCCGACGCTGGTCTCCCGGACCCGCGCGGTCACCGACCTGCCGATCGGTGTCGGCCTGGGGGTGGGCACCGGCGCGCAGGCCGGCACCGTCGCCGGTTACGCCGATGGGGTGATCGTGGGCAGCGCGCTGATCCGGTGCCTGCTCGACGCGCCCACCGAGGCTGAGGGCCTGGCCGCCCTGCGCACGCTCAGCGCCGAACTGGCCGAGGGCGTCCGTAACCCCACCCGCTGAGCGATCCGCCCGGCCGCACGTGGTCAGGGGCGCAGGGACGTGTCCGCAGCTTCGCCGCGTTGCTCCGGTGGCTGTCCCGTCCCCGACCGTCCGCCCTGGTCGACTGCCGGCTGGCCATCGTGCGCGGGGAGGGTCGCCGGGGGCGGCGGGGCGTCCACGGTGTCGGGCACCCAGGGGACCTCGCGGAGCACGCCGGAGTGGCCGGCGGTCGCGTCGGTGACGGCGGCCCGGGTGAGTGGGGTGAGCACCTCGGGCAGCGCGGCGGGGGAGTGCCAGGACAACCGGCAGCCAGGTGGTGGGTCGGTGGCGGGTCGGACCCCGGCCGCGCGAGCCCGGAACACGTGTACGAGGACGTCCGGCAGCGGCCCGGCGCGCCCGGCCGCCGCCTCGCGCCCTGGGCCGGTCAGTTGGTAGACGCCGATCAGGTCGATCAGTTCGATGTCCCAGCCGGTCTCCGCGCGGATGTCCCGTAGGGCCGCCCGCACCGGGCCCTCGGCCGGGCGCAGTCGTCCGCCGGGCAACGCGTAGCGGCGCGTACCCCGGCCCTGCTGGCAGAGCAGCAACCGACCGGTGTCGTCGGTGACGACCGCGGCGACCGCCCAGGTGAGCGCGCTCATGGACAAAGAGCCTACGGCGGTGCAAACCAGAAGTCACCGGGATGCGCGCTCCAGCGGACCGGGGTGCCGCTGCGGGGGTGTGCAGCGGTAGCGTGTGCACCCGTGACCCTCGCCTCGCTCTCCCCCCAGGCGGCCCTGCCCAGTCCCAGCACCGCGGTCTGGCAGCTCGGGCCGGTGCCGATCCGGGCCTACGCGCTCTGCATCATCGCCGGCATCGTGCTGGCCTGCTGGGTGACGGAGCGCCGGCTCCGGCGGCGCGGTGTCGCGCCCGGCGCGGTGCTCGACATCGCCGTCTGGGCGGTGCCCGCGGGCATCATCGGCGCCCGGATCTACCACGTGGTCACCTCACCGGAGAAATACTTTGGCGCCGGTGGGGACCCGATGAAGGCGTTCGCCATCTGGGAGGGCGGTCTCGGCATCTGGGGCGCGGTCGCCGGTGGCGCGGTCGGTGCCTGGATCGCGGCCCGGCAGCTCGGCATTCCGTTGAGTGTGGTGGCCGACGCGCTGGCCCCGGGGCTGCCGTTGGCCCAGGCGGTGGGCCGGCTCGGCAACTGGTTCAACAACGAGCTCTTCGGTGGCCGGACCACCCTTCCGTGGGGTCTGGAGATCCACCGGATGGATCCGGACAACCCGGGCCACGCGCTCCGCGACGACGCCGGGCAGCCGATCCTCGAACCGGGTCTCTACCAGCCGACGTTCCTCTACGAACTGTTGTGGAACGTCGGCGTCGCGGCTCTGGTCCTCGTCCTCGACCGCCGGCTCAAGCTGGGCAAGGGCCGGGCGTTCGCGCTCTACGTGATGGGTTACACCGTCGGTCGGTTCTGGATCGAGTTGATGCGTACCGACGACGCCAACCAGATCCTCGGTGTCCGGCTCAACGTCTGGACCGCCGCCCTGGTGTTCCTCGGCGCGCTCATCTACTTCGTGCGGGTGCGCGGCCCTCGGGACTACCTCATTCCGCTCGGCGCGGCGGCGACGCCGACCCCGCCCCCCACGTCCGACCTGTCCCAGGTCGACCTCTCCGAGCGGGAGACCCCCAGCCGGGCCGCCGCGCCGGAGGGCTACCGGGTGGTGAGCGAGGAGCAGTACGCCGTCTGGCAGGACACCGGCGTCGTACCGCCGACGGCCGACGACGACTCCCGGCCGGTCGACGACGAGGAGGGGTCCGAGGCGCAGGTTGCCGCCGCGCCGGTGTCGGGCGACGACGCGCCGGCGGACGACAAGTCCGCCGACCGGGCCGACGCCACCGGCGCGCGTCCCGCCGACCGGGACAGCTGAGCGGGGGCGGCACCAATGCGAAGCGCGGTGGTGGTCGGCGCAGGGGTCGGTGGCCTCGCGGTGGCCGGCGCGCTGGCCCGTTCCGGCTGGCAGGTCACCCTGTTGGAACGCGCCGAACGGGTCCGCCCCGAGCCGACCGCCGTGGTGCTCTGGCCCAACGGCGTCCGCGCGCTCCAGGCCCTCGGTCTCGGCGCCGGCCTGGCCGCCATCGCCACCCCGTTGCCCGACGGCGGGGTCCGCCGCCCGGACGGGCACTGGCTCGTGCAGCCCCGGCCCATCCCGGCCGACCGGCAGCCGGTGGTGGTGCACCGCGAGGATCTGCACGACGCGCTGATCGCCGGTCTCGGTGACCGGGTCGAGCTGCGGACCGGGGTGACCGTGCGCCATGTGCGCGTCGAGCCGGGCGAGCGGCCGGGCGTCAGCGACGGGCGGCACACCATCGAGGCCGATCTGGTGGTCGCCGCCGACGGCACGGACAGCGGCATCCGCCGCCAACTCGCCCCCGAGTCCCGGGTGGTCAGCTCCGGGTGCGCCGCCTGGCGGGCCGTCATCCCCTGGTACCAGGCACCCCGCCTCCCCGACGATCAGCCGCTGGCCGGCGAGATTCTCGGCGCGGGTTACCGGTTCGTGGCCGCGTCGCTCGGCGAGCGTGGGTCCTCGGGCGGGTCCTCCCGGGGTGGCATCTACTGGGTGGCCACCGCCGCCGGCGCGCCCCGCCCGGAGCCACCGGAGACCCAGCTCGCTCTGCTGCGCCGCTGGTACGCGGGCTGGCCCGCGCCGGTCGGCGCGTTGCTCGACGCCACCGACCCGACCGACCTCGTCCAACAGGAGGTTCGCGAGCTGCGTCCGCTGCCCCGCGCGTACGGCTTTCCGGTCGGGCCGGGCGGGGTGGTGCTGCTCGGTGACGCGGCGCACGCCATGCCGCCGCACCTCGGGCAGGGCGCCTGCCTCGCGTTCGAGGACGCCGCCACGCTCGCGTCGCTGCTGCGTGAGGCCCGGCTCCCCGACGCCGTTCAGGCGTACGACCGGGTGCGCCGCCCCCGGGCCGCGACGGTGGTCCGGCAGACCCGCCGGATGTCGGCGGTGCTGCAGACCCGGGGCCGGTTGGCGTTGCGCGCCCGGGACGCCGCACTGGGCACGATCAACTCGCGGCTGCTCTCCAGCGCCGCGGCCTCCGCCGCGCAGTGGCGTCCGCCGACCTGACCCCGGTCAGGGGATGAGGGCGGCGGGTTCGGCGATGCAGGCGGTGCCGATGCGGCGGAACCCGACCCGCAGGTAGACCCGCGCGATCTCCTCGCTGCCCGCGGAGAGGAAGACCAGTTCGGTGCCGGCGGCGAGGAGTTCCCGGGCCAGGGTGGCGGTGAGCGCGGCGCCCAGCCCGCGGCGCCGGGCGGACGGCAGGGTGGCCACCCCGGCGATCTCCGCGACGTCGTCCACCCGCATCGCCATTCCGCTCGCCAGCGCGCCGTCGGTCGGCGTGCCGGCCAGCGCGGAGATCCGCCGGCCGTCGGCGATCCGGGCGCGCTCCTCGTCGAGCGCCGCCAGTTCGAGTTCGGTGACGGCGGCGTCGCGTTCGGCCGGACCGGCCTCGCCGGGTGCGGTGCCGGCGGCCGCGAACGACACCGCTGCGACAGCCCGCCGGGCGGCGACATCGGCGGCGAAGTCGGGGGAGTCCGCGGCGAGCACCCGCACCGCCGCGTCGGTGAGCGTCGCCGGGTCGGGCAGCGCGCTCGGGTCGAGCACCATCAGCGGCGCCTCCAGCACGCTGAGCCCCGCCGAGCGGGCCACCGCCAGCAGCTCGGGGGTCGTCTCGTGCACCCACTCGAAGGCTTCCGGCAGGCCCAGCTTGCGCTGGCGCTCGCGGACCGAGGTCACGTCGGCAAGCGACGGCGGCTCGGTGGCGTCGATCCGGGGGCGGGCGTAGAACGGCCAGCCGGCACCTTCGCGGACGAACAGCACCAGCCCGCCATGCTCCTCCGCACCGGCGACGTCGCGGGGCACCGCGTCGTAGAAGCGTTCCAACCGGTCGAAGACGTTCTTGTGTAGCGGATCCACCGCGCGAGACTACACGTCCCAGCCAGTGGACGGTGTGATCAATCTCGGCTGGCAATGCGACCCCGGCCCTAACGTAGACTCAATAGACCCACGGGCCGACGTCGTCCCCACCATGATCCAACCTGAGTGACGACAGGAGGCCCGGTGGCTCAGCCGTACGCGGAAACAGCACACCCGCACCCGCACAGCCCGCAGGCGTCCCCGACGCCCCACCCCCGTCCGTCCGCCCAGGGCCTCTACGACCCAGCGCAGGAGCACGATGCCTGCGGCGTGGCCTTCGTGGCGGACCTGCACGGCCGGCGCTCCCACTCGGTCGTCGCCAACGGGCTCGGCGCGCTCTGTCGGCTGGACCACCGGGGCGCCCGTGGCGCGGAGCCGAACACCGGCGACGGCGCCGGCATCATGATCCAGGTGCCCGACGCGTTCCTGCGCGCGGTGGCCGACGTCGCGCTTCCCCCGGCGGGCGAGTACGCCACGGGGCTGGTCTTCCTGCCCGACGACGATGCCGCCGAGGCGCTGGCCCGCCGGGTGGTCGAGAAGTACGCGCTTGTCGAGGGCGCCGACGTGCTCGGCTGGCGGGACGTCCCGGTCGACCCGAGTGACCTGGGCGAGACCGCCCTGGCGGCGATGCCCCGGGTCCGGCAGCTCTTCCTGGCCGCGCACCGCCTGACCGACGCGCCCGACGGCCCGGCCGGCTCGCCGCTGCGTGGCATCGAACTGGACCGGGTGGCGTTCTGTCTGCGCAAGCAGGCCGAACGGGAGACCGCCGAGCGGGGTGTCGCTGCGTACTTCCCGTCGCTGTCCAGCCGCACCATTGTCTACAAGGGCATGCTCACGCCCGACCAGTTGCCGGCGTTCTACCCGGACCTGCGCGACGAGCGGGTGGAGAGCGCCATCGCGCTCGTGCACTCCCGTTTCTCCACCAACACGTTCCCGTCCTGGCCGCTGGCGCACCCGTACCGGCTCATCGCGCACAACGGCGAGATCAACACGATCCGCGGCAACCGCAACTGGATGCAGGCCCGCGAGGCGTTGCTGCGCTCGCCGAACGTGCCGGGCAACATCCGGCGGGTCTTCCCGGTCTGCACCCCCGCCGCCTCCGACTCGGCGAACTTCGACGAGGTCCTGGAGTTGCTGCACCTGGCCGGGCGGAGCCTGCCGCACGCGGTGCTCATGATGATCCCCGAGGCATGGGAGAACGACCCGGGGATGGACCCGGCCAAGCGTGCCTTCTACCGCTTCCACGCCAGCCTCATGGAGCCGTGGGACGGTCCGGCCTCGGTGGCCTTCACCGACGGCGAGATCGTCGGCGCGGTGCTGGACCGCAATGGGCTGCGCCCGGGGCGCTGGTGGCAGACCGACGACGGTCTCGTGGTGCTGGGCTCCGAGGCGGGTGTGCTCGACCTGGACCCGGCCCACGTGGTCGCGAAGGGACGGCTCCAGCCGGGCCGGATGTTCCTTGTCGACACGGTGGCCGGGCGGATCGTGCACGACGAGGAGATCAAGTCCGAGTTGGCCGCCGCCCAGCCGTACGCCGAGTGGCTGCACGCCGGGCTGATCGAGCTTGACGACCTGCCGGCCCGCGAGCACACCGTCTACACGCACGACTCGGTGCGTCGCCGGCAGCAGGTCTTCGGCTACACCGAGGAGGAGCTGAAGGTCCTGCTGGGGCCGATGGCCCGCACCGGCGCCGAGCCGCTGGGCTCGATGGGCACGGACACCCCGATCGCGCCGCTTTCCACCCGGCCGCGGCTGCTCTACGACTACTTCCACCAGCTCTTCGCCCAGGTCACCAACCCGCCGTTGGACGCCATCCGTGAGGAGTTGGTGACCAGCCTGGCGTCGACGATCGGGCCGGAGGGCAACCTGCTCGACCCGGGGGCGGCGAGCTGCCGGCAGATCGTGCTTCCGCACCCGATCATCGACAACGACGAGCTGGCCAAGATCCTCTCCATCGACGAGGACGGTGACCTGCCCGGCTTCAAGGCGGTCCGGGTCTCCGGGCTGTACCGGATCCGCGAGGGCGCCGCCGGGATCAAGGCGCGGCTGACCGAGATCTGCCGGCACGTCTCCGAGGCCATCGAGGACGGCGTGCGCATCCTGGTGCTCTCCGACCGGGACTCCAACGCCGACCTGGCGCCGATTCCGTCGCTGCTGCTCACCGCAGCCGTGCACCAGCACCTGGTCCGCGAGCAGACCCGTACGCAGGCGGCGCTGATCGTCGAGTCCGGCGACTGCCGGGAGGTGCACCACGCGGCGGTGCTGATCGGGTACGGCGCGGCGGCGGTCAACCCGTACCTGGCGTTCGAGTCCGTCGAGGACATGCTCGCCACCGGCGCGCTCGCGGGTGTGGAGCCGGCAACCGGGGTGCGCAACTACGCGAAGGCGCTCGGCAAGGGCGTCCTGAAGATCATGTCCAAGATGGGCATCTCGACGGTCTCCTCGTACTGCGGGGCGCAGGTCTTCGAGGCGGTCGGCCTGGACAGCCGGCTGGTCGAGCGCTACTTCCGGGGCACCCCCAGCCGCATCGGCGGGGTGGGTCTCGCCGGCGTGCACACCGAGGTGGCCGCCCGGCACGCGCTGGCCTGGCCGCCGCCCGGCACCGCCGTCTCCGACCGGCTGGAGGTCGGCGGCGAGTACCAGTGGCGGCGCGAGGGTGAGCTGCACCTGTTCAACCCGGAGACGGTCTTCCTGCTGCAACACGCCACCCGCAGCCGGCAGTACGACGTCTTCCGGCAGTACACCGCGAAGGTCGACGCGCTGGCGGCGCAGGCCGGCTCGCTGCGCGGGCTGTTCACCCTGCGCACCGGGGTCCGCCCGGCGGTGCCGATCGAGGAGGTCGAACCGGCCACCGAGATCGTCAAGCGGTTCGCCACCGGCGCCATGTCGTACGGGTCGATCTCGGCGGAGGCGCACGAGACGCTCGCCATCGCCATGAACCGTCTCGGTGGCAAGTCCAACACCGGCGAGGGCGGCGAGGACGTCGAGCGGCTGCACGACCCGGCCCGCCGTTCGGCGGTCAAGCAGATCGCCAGCGGCCGGTTCGGTGTGACGAGCGAATACCTGGTCAACGCCGACGACCTCCAGATCAAGATGGCCCAGGGCGCCAAGCCGGGCGAGGGTGGTCAGCTGCCCGGCAACAAGGTCTGGCCGTGGGTCGCCCGGACCCGGCACGCCACCCCCGGCGTGGGTCTGATCTCCCCGCCGCCGCACCACGACATCTACTCCATCGAGGACCTCGCCCAGCTGGTGCACGACCTGAAGTGCGTCAACCCGGCGGCCCGGGTGCACGTCAAGCTGGTCAGCGAGGTCGGCGTGGGCACCGTCGCCGCCGGGGTGGCGAAGCTCAAGGCGGACGTCATCCTGATCTCCGGCCACGACGGTGGCACGGGCGCGTCCCCGATGAACTCGCTCAAGCACGCCGGCACCCCGTGGGAGCTGGGGCTTGCCGAGGCGCAGCAGACGCTGTTGCTCAACAAGCTGCGCGACCGGGTCACGGTGCAGGTCGACGGCCAGCTCAAGACCGGCCGGGACGTGCTGGTCGCGGCGCTGCTCGGCGCGGAGGAGTTCGGCTTCGCGACCGCCCCGCTGATCGTCGAGGGCTGCGTGATGATGCGGGTCTGCCACCTGGACACCTGCCCGGTCGGCATCGCCACCCAGAACCCGGTGCTCCGGGAGCGCTTCACCGGCAAGCCGGAGTTCGTGGAGAACTTCTTCCTCTTCCTCGCCGAGGAGGTCCGGGGTTACCTGGCCGAGCTGGGCTTCCGGTCGATCGAGGAGGCGATCGGGCAGTCCGAGCTGCTCGACGTGGCCCCGGCCGTGTCGCACTGGAAGGCCCACGGGTTGGATCTGGCGCCCGTCCTGCACCTGCCGGAGTTGCCCGCCGGTGCGGCGCGACGCGGGGTCCGCGCCCAGGACCACGGCCTGGAGCAGGCGCTCGACAACGAGCTGATCGCGCTGGCTCGTCCGGCGTTGTCCGGGGGCGCGTCGGTGCGGGTCGAGGTGGCGGTGCGCAACGAGCACCGCAGCGTCGGCGCGATGCTCGGCGGTGAGGTGACCCGTCGGTTCGGCGGCGTCGGCCTTCCCGACGACACCATCGAGTTCGTGCTGCACGGCACGGCTGGGCAGTCGTTCGGCGCGTTCCTGCCGCGCGGGGTGACCCTGCGCCTGCACGGCGACGCCAACGACTACGTGGGCAAGGGCCTCTCCGGGGGGCGGCTCATCGTCCGTCCGGACGCCGCCGCGCCGTTCCTCGACCCCGACGCCGAGCCCGGGCGGCGGGCCGAGGACCAGATCATCGCCGGCAACACCATCCTGTACGGAGCGACGGCGGGCGAGGTCTTCCTGCGCGGCCGGGTCGGGGAGCGGTTCGCGGTGCGTAACTCCGGCGCGGTCGCCGTGGTCGAGGGCGTCGGCGACCACGGCTGCGAGTACATGACCGGCGGCACGGTGGTGGTGCTGGGCGCGACCGGCCGGAACTTCGCGGCCGGCATGTCCGGCGGTACGGCGTTCGTGCACCACCTCGACCGGGCCCGGGTCAACGCGGAACTCGTCGACCTGACGCCGCTCGGCGAGCAGGAGCAGTCGCTCCTGCACGAGCTGGTCCAACGGCACGTGGCCGAGACCGGGTCGGCGGTCGCCGAGGAGCTGCTCAAGCGGTGGCCGGAGGCCGTGGCCGAGTTCACCGCGGTGATACCCCGCGACTACCGCCGGGTGCTGGAGATCATGCGGGCCGCCGAAGCAGCCGGCCGCGACGTCGACGACGCGGTGATGGGCGCGCTGAGCGCGCCGGTCGCGCCGGTGCCGCCCGCCCCGCGGGTGGCTGCCCAGGAGGTGGCTCGTGCCTGACCCGAACGGTTTCCTGCGCTACGACCGGCGGCTGCCGGCCCGCCGCCCGGTGCCGGTGCGGATCAGCGACTGGCGGGAGGTGTACCCGCCGGCCGGCGAGGAGTTGGTCCGTGAGCAGGCCACCCGGTGCATGGACTGCGGCATCCCGTTCTGCCACGACGGCTGCCCGCTCGGCAACCGCATCCCGGACTGGAACGACCTGGTCCGTACCGGCAACTGGGACGCTGCGGTGGAGTCGCTGCACGCCACCAACAACTTCCCGGAGTTCACCGGCCGGCTCTGCCCGGCGCCCTGCGAGGCGGCCTGCGTGCTCGGCATCTCCGGCGGTCAGCCGGTGACCATCAAGCAGGTCGAGGTGGAGATCGCCGACGCCGCCGCGGCGCGGGGGTTCACCCCGCGCCCGGTGCCGGCCCCGTCGGGCCGGTCGGTGGCCGTCGTCGGCTCCGGGCCCGCCGGCCTCGCCGCCGCCCAGCAACTGGTCCGCGCCGGTCACACGGTAACGGTGTACGAGCGCGACGACGCGATCGGCGGCCTGCTCCGGTACGGCATCCCGGACTTCAAGTTGGAGAAGCGGCACATCGATGCCCGGTTGGCCCAGCTCACCGCCGAGGGAGTGCGCTTCCGTACCGGCGTGAACGTCGGGGTGGACATCACCGCCGAGCAGTTGCGCGCCGAGCACGACGCGGTGCTGCTCGCCGCCGGGGCGTTGCAGGGCCGGGACACTCCGGAGACTCCCGGGCGGGCGCTTCGGGGCGTACACCAGGCGATGGCGCACCTGGTCGCGGCCAATCGGGCGGTCGCCACCGCGACCACCGAGGAGGCCGCCGAGCGCCGGTTGGCGCGGGCGGTGCTGCCGGACGGCACCCCGATCGACGCGGCCGGCAAGCACGTGGTGATCATCGGTGGCGGTGACACGGCGGCCGACTGCCTCGGCGTCGCGCACCGCCAGGGCGCGGCGGGCGTGCACCAGCTCGACCTGTACCCGCAGCCGCCGCAGGAGCGCGACGAGGCCCGGGACCCGTGGCCGACCTGGCCGTGGGTGCTGCGCAGCTACCCGGCGCACGAGGAGGGCGGCGAGCGGGTCTTCGCCGCGGCGGTGCAGGAGTTCGTGGACGACGGCACCGGCCAGGTGCGGGCGGTGCGGATCGCCGAGGTGACAGTCGAGAAGCGCGACGGCCAGCGCATCGTCACCGTGGTGCCGGGCTCCGAGCGGGAGCTTCCCGCCGATCTGGTGCTGCTGGCGATCGGCTTCGAGGGCACCGAGCAGCAGCCGCTGCTGGAGCAGTTCGGGGTGTCCCGCAACCCTCGGGGCGCGGTCGACGCCCGCGACGACTGGCAGACCGACGCCGACGGGGTGTTCGTGGCCGGTGACATGCACCGGGGCGCCTCGCTGATCGTCTGGGCCATCGCCGAGGGGCGGGCGGCCGCCGCCGCCATCCACGGCTACCTGGGCGGTGTCGGCGTGTTGCCGGCCCCGGTGGGCCCGGCCGCGCAGGCCCTCGCCGCTCGCTGAGTCACGGGCGTCCGGTCGGTACGGCAGCAGGTCTGCCGCCGTACCGACCGGACATTCCCGCTGGTGAAGACGCTCACAAACGTGGTCAAAGAGGTTTGGGCCGGCAAGACTTGTCGGCTGCCGAACCGCTTGCGATCGGCCTGAACGACCATGCTGCCGATCGCTGGAGGTTCGTCGTGGCCACGGGTGCCACCTTCGCCGCGCTGCGCCACCGCAACTACCTGATCTGGGCGCTCGCCGGCTTCGTCTCCGTCATCGGCACCTGGATGCAGGTCCTCGGGGTCAACTGGTACGTCCTGAAGGAGACCGGGTCGGCGACGTCCATGGGCTTCGCCGTGCTGCTCCAGGCGGCACCCACCCTGCTGCTCAGCGTCTGGGGCGGGGTACTGGCCGACCGCCTGCCGGCCCGCCCGTTGCTGATCACCGCCCAGGTGGCCCACGCGCTGCTCGCCGCCGGGTTGGGGGCGGTCGCCCTGACCGGGTTCGGCGGCCTGCCGCTGATCTTCGCGATCTCGCTGGCCACCGGCGCCGTCTCGGCGATCGAAGGTCCGGTGATGGGCCGCTGGGCCTCGTCCCTGGTCGACCGGGACACCCTCGGCAACGCCCTGGCGCTCGGTTCGCTCACCAACTCCGCCGGCCGCATCCTCGGCATGAGCCTCGGTGCCGTGGTGGTGGCCGCCGTCGGCCCCGCCCTGCTGTTCGGCATCAACGCGGCGAGCTTCGCCGCCGTGGTGGTGGCGCTCTTCGCCGTCCGCCCGGGGGCTGTGGTCGGTGTGGCGGTGAGCGCCGCCGGCGCGACCCGCAGCGGCGTACGGGCCGGGTTCGCCTACCTGCGGGGGCAACCGGTGCTGCTCGTCGCGCTCGCCCTGTCGTTCGTGCTCGGCAGCCTCGGCCGCAACTACCAGGTGACCATGGCCGCGATGAGCGACGGGCCGCTGGACGCCGGCGCCTCCGGGTACGGGCTGCTGTCGACAGTGTTCGCTGTCGGAACTGTGGTGGGGGCGCTCGTCGCGGCCCGACGCCGGTCCCTCGGCTACCGGACGCTCGTCGTCGCGGGCCTGCTCGCCAGCGGGTTGCAGATCGTCGCCGGGCTGGCGCCTGGCACCTGGAGCTTCGCCACGGTGATCCTGCCGATCGCCGCCGCAGCGGTGGTCATCGACACCACCGTCGGCACCCGCGCCCAACTCGACACCGACGGCGCGATGCGGGGGCGGGTGCTCGCCGCCCTGGCGGTCACCGGCTCGGTCTCCGCCGCGGTCGGCGCTCCGCTGCTCGGCTGGCTGGCCGAACACGCGGGCCCCCGGCAGACGCTCGTCCTCGCCGGATCCGTTGCGGCGATCGCCACCGTCGCGGCGGGCGTCGCCCTGGACCGCGAGCGTGGCCGCGCGGCGACGCTCGCGCTCGTCGTGCCGCGGCCTCGCCATCCGGTACGACGAGCGGCGTTCCGGGCCGCCCGCATCGTCCGGCCCACCGGGGCGGTCTGTGTCATCGGGCCCGCCGACGCCGGAGCGACCCCGTCGAGCGTGCCCCGACTCAGAGAGTTGGCCACAACCGGCCCAGCAACCCACCGCTAAACCCGGCCCCGGCCCGGCCCCGGCCCGGCCCCGCCCGGCCCGCCCCGGCCCCGCCCCGCCCGGCCCCGCCCCGCCCCGTCGATCATGGAGTTGTGGTGGGCGACAAATCGTGCCCTTGCCGGATATGTGCGGCACCACAACTCCATGATCGACGAAGGGAGCGGGGGGAGGGGACGGGGAGAGGGACGGGGGGAGGGGGGAGGGGTGGGGGCTAGTGCGACATCAACTCGTGGGCCTCGCGGATCTTGGCCCAGGACTTCGGCTCGGTCGGTGGGGCGGCCTTGCGGGCGGCGCTCGCCAGCTCGGGTCGGCCGGCGGTGAACAGCCAGGTGCTGAAGAGGTCGTCCAGGTCCAGTCCGGAGATCCGCTCGGCCAGGGCCTGGAACTGCTCGATCGTGGCGTTGCCGTACCGGTGCTCGGTGGTCCACGCTGGCAGGATCTCGAAGAACGCGTCGTCGCCGACGGCCAGCCGTAGCTGGTGCAGGGTCATCGCGCCCCGGTCGTAGACAGCGTCGTCGAAGATGCGAGCGGCGCCCGGGTCACCGGGCAGCACCTGCCAGAACGTGTCGTCAGCCGGGTAGCTGGCGTAGACGAAGTCGAAGACCTCCTGGGCGGTGCCCTCGCCCTGCTCCTCCGACCAGAGCCACTCGGCGTACGAGGCGAAGCCCTCGTTGAGCCAGATGTTGCGCCAGTCGGCCACCGAGACCGAGTCGCCGAACCACTGGTGGGCCAGCTCGTGCGTCACCACGTACGTGTTGGCGCCGCGCCGCCAGAAGCCCGGCCCGTACACCGGTCGGGTCTGCGTCTCCAACGCGAAGCCGATGCCGTCCACCGGCCCGGCCACGCCGCCCTGCGCCTCGAACGGGTACGGGCCGAAGAGCCCGCTCTCCCAGTCGACGATCTCGGCGGTCCGCTCGATGCTGGCCCGCGCGGCCGGCCCGCGCGCGCCGAGTGAGGTGCTGTACGCGTTGACCACCGGCTGGCCGCCAGGGGTGGTGTCGGTGACGATGTCGTACTGGCCGATGGCCAGGAAGGCCAGGTAGGTGGCGGTGGGCGAGGTGGTCCGCCAGCTCCACCGGGTGCGGTTGCCGGCCTCGGCCAGCGGTGGCGTCGGCTGCACGCCGTTGCTGATCACCTCGACGCCGGTGGGCACCGACACCGAGATGTCGTAGGTGGCCTTGTCCAACGGGTGGTCGTTGCTCGGGAACCACCACCACGCCGACTCGGGCTCGTTGACGGCGAGGGCGCCGTCGTCGGTGCGCGTCCAGCCGGTGTAACCGCCGACCAGGGCCTCCGACGGGACGCCGGAGTAGCGCACCACGATGGTGAGCTGCTGGCCCTTGGTCACCGTGCGGGCCGGGGTGACCACCACCTCGTGCGTACCCGCGGTGCTCGTGGTCGCCGCCCAGCCGTTGACCCGGACCGACTCGACGTCGAGCAGGAAGTCCAGATTGAACCTGGAGAGGTCCTGGGTGGCGGTGGCGAGGATGGTGGTGGTGCCGGTGAGCCGGTCGGTGGCCGGTTCGTAGCGCAGTCGGACGTCGTAGTGCCCGACGTCGTAACCGCCGTTGCCGTAGTCGGGGAAGTAGCTGTCGCCAAGTCCAGGCGCGCCGGGTTGCGGCGCGGCGGAGACGACCGGACGGCCCCAGGCCGTCGGGGCTGCCTGGCCGGGGGTGCCGGCGAGCATGGTGCCGGCGGTGGTGAGGGTCAGGGCGGTGGTGGCCGCCGTGAGGACTCGTCGCACGGGGTGGACTCCCTCCATCGGGTGTTCGCCAGGCCAACCTAATCGACAACTGTGAACCTCGTCGGCCCACCGTCCGTCGATCTCTGGCGTATGTTGCACCGCAAGGTCACACTGTGTGCATCGGAGGTGACGCGTGCGCCGGTCGGAGGTGCCCAGGCGGGAGTTGATCGTCCAGCGGCAGCCGACCGCCGGCCGGGAGCGGCTGCCGCCCGGCGGGCTGGAGTTGTTCGCGCTGCTCGCCCAGTTGCTGCGCCGCCCCCGGCGCGGCGACCGTCGGCTGCCGCTGCTGTGGCTGGTCCGCTCGGACACCGCCGACCTGATGCTGCCGCTGCGCCGGTTCCTCGGCCAGGGCCCCCGGCGGCGGGTCCCGCACGCCGTGCTGGACGCCGACGCCCCGCCCGGCGCCGGGGACGTGCCGGCGCTGCTGCGGGAGCTGCACCGGCAACTCTCCCTGGAGGCGTTCGGCGCCGCCCGGCTGCGCTTCCGGCACTACCCGCTCGCCGACTGGTTGATGCAGCAGAGCCTGACTGCGGGCATCGACGCCGACGACAGTCGCGCCGCCCTGGTCCGCCGGCTGCGCGACCGCCGGGGCCCGCGTACGCCGGAGGCGTTGCCCTCCGGCGGCGACGCGGTGAGCATCGTCTCGCAGGTGCTGCTCTGGCTGGTCCGTCGCGCCGTGCCGGGGGTGGTCTTCCGGGCCGCCGTCTCCGGTCGGGTGCCGGTGCTCGGGCGGCACTACAACTGGTTCATGCGCCAGCAGTACCTGGCGCCCCGGCAGTCGGTCACGTTCCTCGGCTTCGCCGAGCGCCTCACCGCGGGCTGGCGCGACGGGGAGCAACCCGACCAGGTCAACAAGCTGCTGCTGCACGCGTTCCTGGAGGACCTTCGGCAGGCGTACCGGCGTCGGCCGTGGCGTCCGTCGGACTGGCGGCGCACCGCGTACCCGGCGCTGCTGCTCGACCACGTCGCCCCCGACAACGTCGGCGGGGAGTTGGTCCGCCTCGTCGGTGACGTCCGCACCGAGACCGGCCGCAACGACCCGCTGCTCATCGTCGCGTCCGGTGGGCAACCCCCACCGGACCTGCCCGAGCCGCACCCGTTGACCGAGGCCGACGAGGCGTACGACGAGTGGGCCGGGGCGCTGCCGGAGATGCGCCGGCTGCGCCGCCCGGCCACCTGGTTGGTGGCGTTGCGGCCCGACGAGACCGACACCGGCCCACCGTCGCGTGGCGGCCTGCGGCCCTTCTCCGCGCCCGACCCGCCGTGGTGGTCGCGGCGCTTCCTGCCGACGGCGCTCGCTCTGGTGCTGGTGGCGACGCTCGGCCTCTGGGTGACGAGCCGGTGGGGGTTGGGCTGTCACCCCTCGTTGACCGGTCAGGTGTCGGTCGAGGTGGTCGGCAGCGGCGAGTGTGTCGGTTACAGCGACAGCGCCGCGCAGGTGTTCAACAACGACCCGGGCCAGGACCGGCTGCGCACCGTCCAACAGCGCATCTTCGCGCAGAACCGCGCCGCCGAGGAGGTCTGGCAGCGCAGCGACCGACGACGGCCCTTCCTGACGCTTGTCTACCTGGGCACCCTGACCGGCAACCGGACCCGCGCGGACGAGGAGTCGTACGTCTCCGAGCGCGAGGAGCTGGAAGGGATGGCCACCGCCCAGTACGCGTTGCTGAAGGAGTCGGCGGGCGCGGACGGTGC
Source organism: Micromonospora sp. NPDC003944 (assembly GCF_053605225.1). NCBI lineage: Bacteria > Bacillati > Actinomycetota > Actinomycetes > Micromonosporales > Micromonosporaceae > Micromonospora > Micromonospora sp. NPDC003944. The sequence goes on along the minus strand of NZ_JBSGIV010000049.1, from coordinate 26,129 downwards.
GGCGCTGCTGCGGATCGTGGTGGCCAACGGCGGCCGGCAGATGATCTACGCCGACCGGGCCGTGGCGATGCTCGCCGAGTTGGCCCGGGACGACCCCACGGTGCTCGGCGTGGTCGGGCTGGTGGAGAGCCGGAGCAGCACCGCCCGCGCGCTGCGGGAGCTGAACCAGGTCGGCCTTCCGGTGCTGGCACCCACCCTCTCCGCCGACAAGATCGACGCCAACTCCCGCCTCTACCTCCAGATCTCCGCACCGAACAAGGACCAGGTGAAGCTTGTCGACGCGTACGCCAAGCAGGTGCTGAAGGTCGACGAGGCGCACGTCTTCTACACCACCCTGGAGGGCAGATCGCTCACCGAGGACCTCTACGTGGGCACCCTCGTCGACGGTCTCCGCAAACAGTTCGGCCCCCGCATCACCCGTCTCGACGAGTGGAGCACCGGGCAGCGGCTGACCGACGAGTGCGGCTACCCCGGGCTGCTCTTCTACGCCGGCCGGTGGTCGGAGTTCGACGGTTTCCTGCGGGCGCTGCGCGAGTGCGGCGGCAACCCGCCCCGGCACCTCGTCGCCGACGACTCGGTCAACCGGTACATGGCCAACCCGGGGCTGCGCGCCGCCGCGCCCGGCAACCTGCCCGTCACGTACGTCTCCAAGGCGTCCCTGGCCACCTGCGCGGTGCTGCGGGCCGCCCAGGACCGGCGCGACGACGCCCGGGCCAGCTTCCTGTCCTGGATCCAGGCCGACGACCTGCTCGACCCGCCGCGCTGCCGGCCGGGCTCGGAGGAGCAGGTCGGCGAACGGGTCAGCCTCGCCTACGACGCGTCGATGATGATGGTCCGGGCGGTGGAGAGCCTCGCCGCCCGGTTGCACCCCGCCAACCCCCGGCAACGCTGGGAACCGGGTTCGGTCAACCCGGTGGGCGTGCACGCCGAGGTGCTCCGGCAGAACGCCGGGCAGGGTTATCCGGGGGTGGCCGGGCTGATCCGGTTCACGCCCGACTCGGGGGAGCCGGTCGACAAACGGCTGGCCCTGATGCGGGTCGAGCAGGTGCCCGACGTGGCGACGGCGCCGGTGGAGGTGTTCCGCTGCGGGGCGGCCGACGCGTCCAGCCCGGCGGTGTGCGGTCCCGCCTGACCAACCCGGCGGGACACGTCCTGGCAGGACTGTCCGGGTGCCGTCGGTGTCCGTTAGGGTTCCTGGGACCAGGCGGCCGTGGCGTTGGGGGCAGAGGGTGGGCAGGCTCGCGTCGGCGTACGGGCAGGCGGTCAACTCCCACCGGGCGGCTCGCGCGCACCTGGACACCGCCCGTGGTGTCCTGGGGGCGGCACCGACACCCGCCGCGCCGGTCGGCGCCGACGACCTGGTGGCCCGCCTCGCCCGCCTCGGCGCCGCCCTGGCGACGCCCGCCCCGGGCGTCACGCCGCTGACGGACGAGCCCGCCGCGGTGCGGCTCGGCGAGGCGTCCACCTCGGACGGCGGCTTCCCGGTGCTGGTCCCGCTCGGCGGCGGCCACCACCTGGCCCTCGACACCGACGCCCGGGACCCGCAGGTCGCCGGGCTGCTGCGGGCGCTGGTGCTGCGGTTGGTCGCCACCGCGCCGCCCGGCCAGGTCCGGGTCGCCGGCATCGACACCGCCGCGCTCGGCGCCACCTTCGGCCCGTTGCGCCCACTGCTCGACGCCGGGGTGCTCGACCCGCCGGCCACCGGCGAGGCCGAGGTGGCGGCACTGCTGGACGCGGCCGAGCAGCACGCCCGCGCCGCCCAGCACGGTCAGCCGGCCGCCCGCCGCCTGCTGGTGGTGGTCGCCACCGCCGCGCCACCGCCACGTGAGCTGGCCCGGCTCGCCGCGCTCACCCACGCCGGCCCGGCCGCCGCCGTGTGCGTGCTGCTCGCCGGCCACCCGTCCCGGCTGCCCGGCGAGACCGCGCCGCCACTTGGCGGCACCACGGCGGTCCGGCTCCACCAGGGGTACGCGCACGTCGGCGACCCGCCCGGCACCCCGTTCAGCGCCGACGGCAGCGGGCTCGCCGCACCCGTGCTGCTCGACGGCGACCCGCCGCCCGCCTCGGTACGCGCGCTCGCCGAGCACCTCGGCGCGGCCACCCGTCGTGCCGACGCGTTGCCCTTCACCGACCTGCTGCCCGAACGGCGCTGGGCCGAGTCCGCCGGCAACGGTCTGCGTACGGTGATCGGCCGTGCCGGTGGCGCCCCGCTCACGCTCGCCTTCGACGACGTCACTCCGCACTGGCTGGTCGGCGGGCGCACCGGCGCCGGCAAGACCGTCTTCCTGCTCGACGTCCTCTACGGGCTGGCCGCCCGCTACTCGCCGGCCGAGTTGCAGCTCTACCTGCTCGACTTCAAGGAGGGGGTGAGCTTCACCGAGTTCGTGCCCACCGGCCGGGACCCGTCCTGGCTGCCGCACGCCCGCGCCGTCGGCATCGAGTCCGACCGCGAGTACGGCCTCGCGGTGCTGCGCGAGCTGCGCCGCGAAGCGCAGCGCCGGGCCACCGCGCTCAAACGGCACGGGGTCACCAAGCTCGCCGACCTTCCTCAGGACAATCCCCTGCCGCGCATCGTGACGGTCATCGACGAGTTCCACGTGCTGCTCGCCGGCAACGACGCGCTGGCCCGTGAGTCCGTCGACCTGCTCGAGGAGTTGGCCCGCAAGGGCCGTTCGTACGGCATCCACCTGGTGCTGGCCAGCCAGAGCATGACCGGCATCGAAGCCCTCTACGGGCGGGCCGAAGCGATCTTCGGGCAGTTCGCGCTGCGGGTGGCGCTGCCCGGCGGCGGTGGGGTGCTCGACCAGCTCAACGACGCCGCCGCGGCCCTGCCGATCGGCTCCGCGGTGGTCAACACCGCCGCCGGCGCGGTCGGCGCCGACACCGTGCTGCGCTTCCCCGACGCCCACGCCGCCGCGGCGGACCTCGCCGCGTTGCGCCACGAGCTGTGGCAGGCCCGCCCGCCGGGCTCGCGCGCACCAGCGGTCTTTAAGGGGTACGAGGCCGCGCGGATCGAGGACGACAGCACGTTCGCCGGGCTGCGCCCGGGTGGCCGACGCCCGATGGCCCTTGTCGGTCGGACCGTCGACGTGCACGGCACCACCGCGCTGTTCCTGATGGACACCACGCCCGGCCGGCACCTCGCCGTGGTGGGCACCGCACCGACCGGCGCGGACGTGCTGCGCGCCGCGACGCTCAGCCTGGCCCGCCAGCACGCTCCCGGCGACGCCCGGTTCCAGCTGGCCTGCCTGGTCGGTGCCGCCGACCCGGTCGCCGACGACACCGAAGCCGTGCTGCGCGCCGCCGGCCATCAGGTGCAGCGCCTCGACGCGGCCGGGCTGCGCGACCGGATCGCCGAGCTGGCCGCCGAACCCGCAGGCCGCGAGTACCTGGTGGTGTTCGGCATGGACGCCGCCGCACCAGTCCTCGGGGCCACCGACCCGGGCACCTTCCGCTCCGGTCTGGACGACCTGCGGACCGTCCTGCGCCAGGGCCCCGGGCACGGCGTGCACCTGCTCGGCTGGTGGCGGGGGCTGCGCCGGCTCGCCGACGACCTCGGCGGCACCCAGAACCGCGACGACGTCGCCTGCCTGGTCGCGCTCAACGTGCCCGGCGCCGAACTGGCCCTGCACCTCGGAACGCACGACCTCGCCTACACGCCCCGCCCCGACCGGGCGCTGCTGATCGACAGGCACGACCAGCGCACCCGGCTGATCGTCCCGTTCGTCGGCGACGGGCCCGAACCGGACGGGGAGCGGTGACAGTGTCCTTCGAGGAGTACGCGGCGCTGGCCCGACAACTCTCCGCGCAGCACCACGCCGGCCAACAGCACGCCGCCGCCGAATCCGCGCGCCGCCGTGACCTGCACGCCGCCGTCGACTACCTCCAGCAGCGGCTGACCGCCCAGGGGCAGCGCCTCGACCAGCTCGGCCGAGCCATCGGCATCGACCAGCCACCCGCCCCACCGGCCGCTGCCACCGGCGCAAGTCCCGGCGCGGGTCAGGGGACGGGATCGCCGGGTGGGACCGCCGCCTGGCCCGCCCCCGGCGCCGGTCAGGAGACGGGATCGCCGGGTGGGACCACCTGGCCTGGCCCCGGCCCGGTTCAGGGGACGGGAAGGCCGGGCGAGACTGCCGCCTGGCCCGCCCCGCCGTCCGGCGCCGGAACGCCCTCCGCTCCCGGCACGGGTCCGTCTCCGGCTCCTGGCTCCGGTCCGTCTCCCGCTGCCGACTCAGTCCTGTCCTCCGCTGCCGGCGCTTCGACCGTGCCCGGAACCGGGGACGGGGAACCCGCCGGCGCAGCCGGCGTGCCAGGGCGGTCGGGAGTCGGGGCGTACCCCCAGTTGCCGGTGGGGGAGGCGCGGCTGGCGCTGCCGACGGCGGTGAGCCCGGCGGGCGGCGGGGTGCCCGCGCAGCGCGCGGCGGCGGCCGACCCGGCGGTGGAGTTGGAGCTGGCCCGGAGGATGGCCGACGAGGCCGACCGGCACGGGCAGCAGGCGGAGCTGCTGGCGCAGCGGCCGGCGCTGCTGCCGACGTGGTCGCCGCTGGCCCGCGCGGTCGCCGTCTACGCCGGGTGCGGGGCCGCCGCCGGGGTGCTCGTGCTGATCCTGGTGCTCGCCTCCGGGGTCGGCCTGGTCGACGGGTTCACCCTGGGCGCGTGGATCTGCGCGGGGCTGCCGGCGGTGGCGTTCTTCGGCGGGTACCTGGTGCTGGGCCGGTGGGGGCGGCCCGCCATGGTCGCCGGCACCCCACCGCGATACCTGCCGCTCGGGTTCCTGATCTGCTTCCTGCTGGTGCCGATGGCCTACTGCGCCTACCTGCTGCTGGTGCGCGGCCTGCGCTGATGACCGCCGACCTGGCCTCCGGTCTGCGCTTCGCCGCGCAGCCGGTCGTCAGCGTGTTCGTGCCGGGCGTCCCGGCCCGGGTGCCGGAGTTCGCGGGCGACGGCGTCGTGCCGCTCGCGGTGCAGACCTACTCCCTTGAGCGGGACGACCCGTACGCCTGTGTCACCGAATACGATCTGGTCTTCGACGAGCTGCCACCCGACCTGCACCGCTACCTGGCGCACTGCCTGCGGGTCGCCTGCGCTGTCGGCGAGACGGTGGTCTGGCTCGGCTTCGAGGGCTCGTTCCACTTCGACCACCTTCTCAGCGAGGCGGCCGCGCCGCAGGTGTACGGCGTCTGCGCGCCCGGCGGAGAGCCGGTCGTGGCCCCGGATCTGCGAACCCTCAGGACGCCCCAGTGGCGACTGGTCGTCACCTCGCACGGGAGCCGGCTGTAGGGCCCGCACCTGTCGGGGGCTCGTGCCGGTGGACAGCCCACCCCGGTGGTCCACTGTGTTCGCCTCGGTGCCGTAGTCTCGCGCCCCGAGCGCAGCAGGTGCGTCATCCGCTCGCCGAGACTCCGGTTCGTCACGCCCGGGTGCCCGCCTCGAAGCGGTCCGGGGCGCGGCGACGTCCGGCGAGCGGTAGGTCGAAAGGTTGGTCAGGGAATTGCAGGGACACACGTCCACCTACAGTGAGTCACTGTCGACAGGGGGCGAAACTGCCGTCTCGCCACCGGTCAACGCCGAAGCGGCGACGCCCCGCTCCGACCAGGAGCCCGCGCTGTCGGTCGTCGCCGCAACGCAGCAGGCCGGTCCGGGAGCGGTGGTCGCCGGTTTCGGGCTGATCGCCGTCGGCGCTGTCGCCGGCTGGGCGATCTGGCGCAGCGGCGCCTCCGCGGCGAAGATCCAACCCGAGGACACCACTGGCGTGTTCCTCACCCTGCTGGTCTTCGCCGCGGCGGTGGAGCGGATCCTGGAACCGTTCTCGCGGTGGCTGCCGGGACGCGCCGCCGAAGCCGCGCTGTCCCAGACGGTGACCGACGTGAACAGCCGGGTCGGCGGCCCCACCGAGACCGACCGTGAGGCGGTCGCCGCCGCCACCGCGAAGGTCGCCCGTGCCAAGGCGAACCGCACCATCGTCGCGTGGGGTCTCGCCAGCGGGTTGGCCACCGTGGCGTCAAGCGCCGGCGGGTTCTACGTTCTGCACGCGGTCGCCGGCGGCGACTGGAACGGAGTGGCGGTCTGGGTCGACGCCGTCGTGACGGGTGTGATGGTGGGCAGCGGCACCAAGCCGGTGCACGACCTGATCACCCGGGCGCAGAACGGCCCGCCGTCGGCGTAGCCCGCTGCCTGACTCGCCGGGCTGAGCCGCCGGCGGGGATGATCCACTCGATTCCACTGAAGTCGGGGTGTCCGTGCCAGCGGGATACCCCGACTTCAGCAATCTCGTGTCGATCATCCGCCCGGTCGCGCGCTTACCACCGCTCGGATTCGGTCGGTGATCGCCAGCCAAGCGGCACGCAGGTCGTCCACGGCATTGCTGCTCATTCGCCCGCCTCGGCGCTGGACTTGACCAGGAGGGCGAAGCGCACATCGGTACAGGGATAGTCGACGCCGCACTCGCCGAGCCAGCGACGTACCACCCGGGGCGGATGGGACGTCGTCGGCGTCCTCGACGTCCTGATCGGACACGAGGCGGTGGGGTTGCTCGGCTGGGGCTGGTAGGTCGGTGGGGGATTCGTCGGGTCGATCGGGCATGAAGGGCTCCCGTCGGGTCGTCTCCTAGCAGCTCACGGCTCTTGCGCCGGGGCGGCGTGCGGGCACACCCCGGCACGCCCGGCCGAACGGGCGGACCGACCGACCGGGCGCTTCCTGCGCTGTGAGAACGAACCAGCTCCGGGGTTGCAGACCTGGGAGCCAGCTCAGGCAGGGCGGGTATAACAAGTCATGTACGCGCAAGCATCGACCGCTCATTGCTTGCTATACAAAGTTCCTCGTGATCGATTGGCAGGGCAGACCTGGGAGACACCAATGCCCGCCAAAGCGAAGTGGGCGCTGATCGCCGATGGCATCCGCGCTCAGATCAAGTCCGGCGAACTTGCGCCGGGAGACAAACTGCCCTCGACCTCCGAGCTGTGCCGTCAGCACGACGTTTCGGCGATCGTCATTCGTCAGGCCATCAACGCGCTCACGATCGAGGGCTTGGTGGAGGGCGTTGGCGGTGTCGGGGTGTTCGTCGCTGAGCGCTGAAGCGCCCCAGTTTCGCGGTGTCACCCTAGATCTTGGACACTTGCCGTCACGCGCTAACGGAAACTGTCCAAGATTCGGTCGCCGTTCCGACTCGGTCAGGCTCCAGTGGGAGAAATCCGTCGGAGTCGCCCGCGCGGGGCGACCAATGCCCGTCCGGTGACGCGAGAGCGAGCGATTGGTCGCGCTGGGTGCGCGGATCTCGTACGCTCCCATGTGGTCTCCGCCGGTGCGGCGGTGGAGGCGATGGTCGACCAGGGGGAGGTGCGCGTGAGCGCAGCACAGATCATCGCGAGGTTGGCGGCGGCGTCGCAGAAGCTGGACGAGGCGAAGGCCAAGACCGCAGCGGCAGCACAGGACGCCGCCGAGGCGCGAGCACTTGTCGCCGGTGCTCTGGAGGGCGTGGCCGCCGGTCCGCTGGTCGGCATGATCGATTCGTACCGTCAGGCGCTCGCGCAGGCGTCCCAGGGTGGCGACCCGGCCAAGCAGCACGTGCAGGAGACGATCGCAAAGGTCCGAGCGCTGGGAAACTGACCACACAGGTGGCGGCAGCCGTTCCCGGCCCAGTGATCAGGTGATGAGAAGTAGGTCGGGAACCACCTCCGAGACCTACTTCTGATCACCTGATCATCGATGCCGGTCGCCGGGTCAGCGGGTGACGCGGACGGTGTTGTTGAAGTCCAGGTAGTCGCAGAATTCTTGCTCGCATAGTTCGAAGTGGCCGCTGGCCAGGGCCACGCCCCGGTTGAAGGCGTAGCCGCCCGCTTCCGCGAACACCCGCCCCGTGACGACCTGCGGCTCGCCCGAGCAGCGCAGCGGTGCCCAGCCCGTTCCGTACGCCACGTGGTCGCCCGACCGCTGCCGGAGGACCAGCTCCGACGTGCCGGACATGCCGGCCTGGCAGGTCACGGTGAGGGTGAGGTCCACGGCGACGCCTCGTGCGACGAGGGTGGCGGCGGTGACGTCGACGCTGCTCGCCGCGCTCGCCGGCGTCGGCGCCAGCAGGAGGGAGAGCGACAGCCCGAGTAGTGCGATGGTGGTGATGATGCGGCGCACGGCGGTCCTCCTCGCCGGAGTGGGTGCTTACCTTCAGTCACCCTAGCCCTCACCGGCACCGAAGGGCATCAATAACGCTCGATGACGACGACCGGGATCTCGCGGTCGGTCCCCTTCGCGTAGCGGGCGTACGTCGGGAAGGCCTTCGTCATCACCGGCCACAACCGGGCACGCTCCGCACCGGTCGCGGTGCGGGCCCGACCCGTGATCCGCTCGGCGTCGACCTGGATCTCCACTGTGGGGTCGGCGCTCAGGTTGAGGTACCAGGCGGGGTGCGTCGCCGAACCACCGTTCGACGCCACCAGCAGGTAGGTGTCGCCGTCGCGCCCGTACATCAGGGCCGTGCGGCGTAGCTTGCCCGACCGGCGTCCGCGGGTGGTGAGCAGCAGCGAGGGTACGCCGTGGAAGGTGCCCCCGTCCGCGCCGTCGGTCTGCACGTACCGCCGGATGTGGCTGGCGACCCAGCCGACCGGGCTGTCCTCGACCGTCTCGTGCTGCTCGTGCGTGCTCACGGCGTTGCCTCCTCGGGAAGAGCGACAGGACGGTCAGGCGCGCGAGCGCGGCAGGCAGCACTTCTTGTACTTGGCGCCGGAGCCGCACCAGCAGGTGTCGTTGCGGCCGGGTGGCCAGGCGGTCACGCCGGCCTCGTCGAGGCTGTCGGCGTACTCGTCGAGGGTTTCCTCGTCGGTGGGGTCGCTGCCGGCGCGTTCGGCGAAGGCCGCCAGACCGTCGACGGTGCCGTTGACCACGCCCAGGTTGGCGCCGCCTCGCGCGGACGTCTCGACGAAGGCGCGTTCGACAGTGGTGCGGTGCTCGTCCCAGGTGGGCGGGTGGCTGTCGGCCAGGGCTGGCCAGCGCACCAGCAGGGCGGCGAACTCCGCCCGCGGCCAGAACAGCAGCGTCGCCGGGCCGTCGTCGAGGGCGTCGAGCGCGTGGGTGCTCGCGGCGCGCAACCGGTCGGCGAGGTTGTCGTACTCGTCGTGGGGGAGGCCCTGCTCCTCGCGCAGGTCGTGCCGCCGCTGGGCCAGCCCGTAGATCATGGCGGCGGCTTCGTCCTGGGCGTCCTCCGAGGTGTACTGCTGGGTGCGGGTCCGTTCCAGGATGACGTCCAGCGCCCCGGTGAGCCATTCCAGCGCGGTCTCGGCATCGCCGGACTCGACCAGTTCGTCGATCAGGTAGGTGGCCGCCGGATCGGTCTCCAGCAGCGGACGCAGGGCGGTCAGCTCGGCCATGCCCTCGTCGGAGCGGCCGAGGCGCAGCAGCAGACCGCCGCGCACCCCTCGGGCGTACGCGTTGTCGTCCGGCTGCTCGGCGATGGCGCGGGTGGCCAGGGCGAGCGCGTCGGCAAGGTCGCCGGCCTGCTCCAGGATGTCGGCGGCGACCAGCAGGGCGTACCCGGTGTCGGCGGGGTCTTCGACCCGCCCCTCGTCGACAGCGCCCACCAGTTCGGCGACGAGCGCGGCCGGGTCGGGGCTGCCGGAGCCGATGGCGCCGATCTCCTCGATGCGGTCGGCGGTCAGCAACATGGGCATGGGCGCATCCTGGGGAACGGCGGACGGGGAGCGGCAAGCGTACTCCGGAATGCGGCGCAGCCCGGGCGGCGAACCGCCCGGGCTGCGACATGTTCCGTCAGCGGGTCGCCGGCATGGTGGCGAACTCGCCGGCTAGCTCCGACTCGACGATCGTCGCGGCGGACGGCCGGCGACCGGCCGACGCCCGCCGGGCGGACGGGACGGCGAGGGCCGCGAGCGCGGCGGCCACGGCGATCGCCGTGAGGACGAGAAACCCCGTCGTGAAGCCGGCTTCCCGGGGCAGGCCGTTGGCCTGGGGGTGTGCGGTGATCACGCCGCTGACCACTGCCGCGCCGATCGCGCCGCCGATGGTGCGGATGTTGGCGTTCATGCCTGTCGCCACGCCGGTCTGGCTGGCCGGCACGCTTGCGACGATCAGGTTGGCCATGGACGCGAACGCCAGGCCGATGCCGAGGCCGACCAGGCCACCGGCGACGGCGACCTCCCAGCGGGTGTCGTGCGCGGCGGCGAGCATCGCGGAGGCGGCCACGTTGAAGGTGGCGCCGGTGGCGAGCTGCGCCTTCGCGCTGAAGACGCCCTGGAGTCGGCCGGCGATGATGCCGGCGACGAACATCGCGCTGACCATCGGAAGCATGAGCAGACCGGCCTGGCTGATGCTGGCCCCGAAGCCGTAGCCGGCGGCGGTGGGGGTCTGCAGGAACTGCGGCAGGAACGCGTACACGGAGAACATCGACGCGCCGTAGAGCAGGGCGACCAGGTTGGTGGTCCAGACGCCGGGCAGGCGCATCATCCGCATGTCGATGAGCGGGTTCTTCGACCGCAGTTCGGTGACCAGCCAGCCGACCAGCAGCACCACGGCGAGCGCGAGCAGACCGAGCACCCGGGTGGAGGTCCAGCCCCAGGCGGCACCCTGGCTGATCGGCAGCAGCAGGGCGACGAGCCAGCCGGAGAGCAGCAGGGTGGCGCGCCAGTCGATGCGGCCGGGCGTCCGGACCGGCGACTCGGGCACGAACAGGTGCGCGGCAACGGCGGTCAGCCCGACCACGATCATCGGGATCCAGAACAGCCAGCGGTAGTCGAGCGTGCTGACGATCGGGCCGGCCAGCACGATGCCCAGGCCACCGCCGACGGCGACGATCGCCGAGATGGCGGCCACGGCGGTGGAGACCCGCGCGGCCGGGAACTCGTCGCGGATGATGCCGAAGGAGAGCGGGAAGACCGCTCCGCCGATGCCCTGCACCACCCGGGCGAGGATGAGCACGCCGATGCTCGGCGCGATCGCGGCGAGCAGGCAGCCGAGGGCGAGGGCGGCGAGCGAGACGACGAGCATCCGCTCCTTGCCGACCATGTCGCCGACGCGTCCGAGGATCGGCGTGAAGACCGACGCGCTGAGCAGGTAGGCGGTCAGGACCCAGGTCACGGTGTTCTGGGAGGTGTGCAGGTCCTGCTGGATGGTCGGCAGCACCGGGGTGATCAGCGACTGGAGCATCGCGAAGAACCCGGCACCGGCCGCGAGCACGGTGAAGGTGAGCCGACGCGAGCTGCGTCGGGAGGTCACTGCCACGAGAGAAGACTCCTGATAACGGTACGGAGGGAGGTGTGTCACCCGTCGTCTCTGGCGGGCGGGCTTGTCGGGTCCGGGCGATCGGGGTGGCCAGGCGGCGATCGGGCGGGTCCCGAGGTAAGCTAACCGGAGGCACCCCTCCGGGATTCCGGAGGGGTGCCTCCACTAACCTAGCGGAGGGTTGCCTCCGGATGCAACCAGGGTGAGGTGACGCACGTCATGACCAGCGCGGGGCAGGCGCCCGAGGTCTTCGCCCAGCGGCCCAAGCGGGCCGACGCGCGGCGTAACTACGACGCCCTGATCAGGGCGGCGCGCGAGGCGTTCGCCGAGAACGGCGCCGCCGCCTCCCTGGAGGACGTGGCCCGCCGGGCCGGGGTGGGCATCGGCACGCTCTACCGCAACTTCCCGACCCGCCGGCACCTCTTCGAGGCCGTGTACGTCGAGGAGGTCCGGGCGCTGTGCCACTCCGCCGAGGGGCTGGCCGAGCTGCCACCCTGGGACGCGCTCGTCGCCTGGCTGCACCGCTTCGTCGCGTACGTCGCCACCAAGCGGGCGCTCGCCGAGCAGTTGCTGCACGACTCCGAGATCTTCGCCAGCTGCCGGACGGAGATCTTCTCCGCCGGTGAGCCGCTGATGCGCCGCGCACAGAGCGCTGGCGTGGTCCGCGACGACATCGGTTTCGACGACGTCGTGCGGCTGATCAGTGGCCTCACCATGGCCCAGTTCCCGTCAACCGAGCAGCGTGACCGGGTGCTCGGCGTGGCTCTGGACGGCCTGCGCCCGCCGGCCCCGCCGCGCTGACCGACCGGCCGAGCGCGCCGCGCTGAGACCCACCCGGCCGGTCAGCGGTCGACGAGCAGCAGCCACTCGTCGTCGAGGGGTTCCAACGTCGTGCCCTCCGGCCAGCGGTGACCACCGTCGGCCACCGCCCGGGCCTGCTCGACCTGCGGCGGCCGGTTGAACTGTGTGTCGCGGAAGCTGGCCATGCTGTGGAACCGGGCCCGGCCGAAGTTGGCGGCGTCGAGGAAGCGGGCCCCGTCGAACAACGCCTCCGCGCCGAACACGGTCCAGCGGAACAGCGCCATGTTCGTGAACCGGGTCGAGTGGAAGCCGGCCGACCTGCCGAACTCGGTGTGCTCCATGGACAGGGCGCCGTCGAAGACGGCCTCCCGGAACGAGGTGGCGTCCTCGAAGCGGGTCGCGTCGAAGCTCGTCGGCTGACCGAAGGTGGCCCGGCGGAACGACGCCGGGCCGGCGAAGCCGGATCGCCGGCAGGACAGGCCGTCGGCGAACACGGCGCCGTCGAAGCTGGCCAGACCGCCGACCCGAACGCCGTCGAGCATCACCTCGCCCTCCGCCGCGAGGTTGTCGAAGACCACGTCGCCGAAGGTCGCCGCCCCGAAGAGGAGACGTCCCCGCGCCGTCGCGCCCGCGAACGTGGTCGTGCCGGAGAACACCGCCTCGCTGAAGTTCGCGTCGACGAGCGTGCAGCCGGCGGCGTCGAAGTCGACGAGCGCGGCACCGGCCAGGTCGAGCGTCAGCTCCGGCCAGTATGCCGCGTCGTCCGCGCGCAGGTGCCGGGTGAGCACGCGCTGCGCGCTGCGCCGGACCTCCGTCTCGCGCGACTCGCCGTCGGGCGCCGGCATCCGCAGGTACGCGCAGAGCACCGCCGCGATCGTCGGGCGCTGCCCCGGGTTGTCCTGACCGAGCCGCTCCAGCGCGTGCAGGCCGCCGAGGCGTACCGCCGCGCTGTCGTTGCCGAGCAGCTCGACCGCCCGGGTGTAGAGCTCGGTCAGACGACGCTCCGCCGCGTCGTGCTCGACGGCCCCGGACTGCCGCTCCTGGTGGCGCTGCGCGGCCTCGGCCACCGCTTCGGCGTGCGCCTGCACCCGGTCCCGGTGCGCCTGGTCCCGTGCGGCGACGCTCTCCTGGTGCCGCTGCGCGCGTTCGGCGATCCACTGGCGGCGGGCGGCGAGCAGCAGCGCGAGCCCTCCGCCGGTGCCGGCGACGACGGTCAGGCCGGTGCGGATCGCGTCGATGCGCAGCGTGGCCCGGGTGTCCGGTTGGCTGGCCCGGTCGGCCTCGGTGAGCAGCAGGTCAAGCACCAGCCAGCCCAGGGCGACGGCGACAAGTAGGCCGATGAGGGCCAGCCACCAGGGCATCACCCGCAGCTCGCGCTCGGTGGGTTCGTCGACAGCCACGGCCACAGCATGCCAGCCACCCTCGGCGTCCGATATGGAGCGTGGCGGTTTGACCGTTTGCACCCCCGACGGAACAACGGGTTACCGACGCGTAACAAGTCATTGACGTTTCTGAATCGCGGCGGGCATGATCGGCGCACGGTCGACCGGACACCCCCACCCACCTGCCCGGTTCGCCGGGTGCCTCCCCCCGGAGGTGCAGCCATGCTGCTCCGAAAGACCGCCCTCGTCCTGGCCCTCGCCACCGCCGCGCTGCTCGCATCCACCGCCACGGCGACCGCCGCCCCCGCCGATCCCGCACCGGCCAGCACCGCCGCCCGCACGCAGTTCGCCGCCGCGGCGGCGGCCAACCCCGTCATCGTGGTCGGCGGACTCAGCGGCGTCGCCGTCGCGTACGAGCCGATCGCGGCCCGGCTGCGCGCCGACGGCTACCGCACCTTCATCTACCAGCTGCCCGGGTTGGGCCTCGGTGACATCCCCACCTCGGCCCGCGCGTTCGCCGGCTACGTCGAGCAGGTGCGCGCCAGCACCGGCGCGGCGGCCGTGGACCTCGTCGCCCACTCCGAAGGAGGCCTGGTCAGCCGGTACTACCTCAAGCGGCTCGGCGGCACCGCCACCGTCGGCCGGTACGTCAGCCTGGGCACGCCGCAGTACGGCACGTACGTCGCCAACATCGTGGCGTTCCTGGGCCTGGGCAGCTGCGCCGGCGTGGTGGCCTGCCAACAGATGACCATCGGCTCGGCGTTCCTCGCCGACCTCAACGCCGGCGACGACACCCCGGGCGCGGTGCGCTACACCACGATCCGCACCCTCCAGGACGAGTTGGTCCGGCCGACCGGCAACGCCGCGGTCAACGACGGCGCGACGAACGTGCTGATCCAGTCGTACTGCCCGCTGCGGGTCGTGGGGCACCTCGGTCTGGTGCTCGACGGCACGGCGTACACCATCGTGCGCGGCGCCCTTGTCGACGGCCCGGTGCGACCCAACTGCCTCGCGCTCTGACCTGCTGCGGTGCGGCGGTCCCGGAGGGGGCCGCCGCACCGGGTCCGCGACGGTGAGTGTCGGGTGCGCGACGATCCCGCGAAACGGTGTGGCAGACATCAGATGTCCTCGATAGCCTGCTCCGGCTGTCCAATCCCGACAGTGGACGCCATCCTTCGAGAGGGAGCAGCGCGCATGACCGAGCCGCCCACCGTGCCGCCGGAGAACACCCCGCCGACCGTGCCGCAGCTCGACGTCCGGGCCGCCCAACCGCCGTCGGCCGACACCCCACCACCCACCGGCGGGTTCGCCGACCGTCCGCCGGGCTTCCCCAGCGCGCTGGTCTGGCTGCGCGCCGGGATCCTGCGGGACTGGCGCGGCGTGCTCGGCGCGTTCGTCGCCACCTGGTTCTACCTGCCGGTGGCGTTGCTCCTGGCGTTCTGGGGCGGTCTCTCGTTCGCCGTCGTCGGGCTCTTCGCCGCCGGGACCGGCGCCGACGACCAGGTGCCCCAGGTGCTGCGCGACGCCCCGCTGATCGGCTCCCTGATCGAGGCGTTCCTGACCCGCTCCGGCGGGGTGCTCGGCGGCGTGGCCGGCTTCGCCATCGGCTTCCTGGTCGGCTTCCTCGCCGTGCTGGCGCTGCCCTGGATGGGCGTCGCCGACGACCCCTTCGCGCTGCTCACCGGCCTGATCGGCACCGTCGTCGCGGCGGCGCTGATCGGGGTCCTCTACACGCTCTACCGGGTGCTGCTCGAACCGCGCCTGCTCGTGGTGTCCGGAGCGCGCCAGCCCAGCCGCCGCGAGTACGCGCGGCTGCGCCCCGTGCTCGACGACTGCGCCCGACGGCTCGGCCTGCCCAGCGTGCCCCGGTTGCTGATGGAGGACGACCCGGTCCTGAGCAACGCCCGGACGTACGCCCGGCACGTGGTGGTCACCACCGCCGTGCTGACCGAACCCGACGACGAGGTGGCCGCGCTGCTCAGCCACGAGCTGGTGCACTGGCGCACCGGAGACGAGGTCACAAGTGCCTTCGTCCGCGGTGTCGGCCTGCCGCTGACCCTCGCGCACGCCCTGCCGACCTGGCTGATGCGGACGTTCCCGCACCCGGCCACCAACTTCGTGGTCTTCGTGTTCTTCTGGCCGGTGCTGCTCACCATGCGGTACGTGGTGCTGCCGCTGCACGCCCGGGACGTGCGCGCGGCCGAGTACCGGGCCGACCTCGGCGCCGTGCTCACCGCGCACGTCGACGGGATGCGGCGCATCCTGGAACGGCGGCTGTCCTTCGAGACCGGCCGCAGCGGCTGGGACGAGGCGGTCTGCGCCACCCACCCACCGCACGAGCTGCGCCTCGACGCACTGGAGCGGGCCTCGGTGGCCGGTGCGCCCGCCGGCGCGACCGAGCCCGTCACCGCCGACCGGCTGTTCAACGACTCCGGCCCGGTCGGCACCCGCCGCACCTGGCTGCTCGTCGGCGCCCTGACCCTCGTCGCCTGCCTCGGCACCAGCGGCCTCGGCGTGGTGCAGTGGGCGTTCTTCCGCCCGCAGGCGGCGGTCGACGGCTACTTCTCGGCACTCGCCGACCGGGACAGCGAGGCCGCCCTCGATCACCTGACCGACCAGGGCAACGGCACCGACCGGGACCTGCTCGCCAAACTGCTGCGCGGCAAGGGCTACCAACCACCGACCGACGTCGAGATCAGCTCGTTGGAGCGCGACGGCGACACCGCCACCGCCACCGTGGCGTACCGGCTGGGTGACGTGCGCCAGACCAGCACCCTCACCCTGCGCCGAAAGGACGAGACCACCGCCGGCCTCTTCCACGGCTGGCGGGTGAGCGGTGGGCCGACCCCGCTCAACGCCTCGATCGCCGACCCCGGGGTACGCCTCAACGGGGTGGAGCTGCCGGTCGCCACCGAGGGCCCTCCGCTGGTGCTGCTGCCCGGCGGCTACACCGCGACCGGCCCGTCCAGCGCGCTCAGCGAGACGCCGAACTCCACGGTGCTCGTCGGCGCGGGGGACGGCGCCGCCACCCTGCAACTGGCGCCGGTGCTCAAGCCGCAGGCGATCGAAGCCGTCGAGGCCCGCGTACGCGCCTGGTTGGACGAGTGCGCCAAGCAGACGGTCGCCGCCCCACCCGGCTGCCCGTTCCGCTACTACGGCGGCACCGCCCAGAAGGTCACCTGGAAGATCCTGGAGTACCCGAAGGTCGCCGTCGAACTGACCAGCCCGAGCACCGCCCGGGTGTCCACCCCGGTGGAGACCCAGGGCCGGGTGCAGGTCAGCGGCACCACCACGTACTTCGGCAGCAGCTCACCGTTCACCGACGACAACGCGCTGACCGTCACGGGCGTCGCGACCGCCGACGGGGACACCGTCACCTTCCAGCCCTCCACCAACTGACCGGGAGACCCCGCGTGACCGACAGCGACGCCGCCGCCCGGCTACCCGTCCGGCTGACGATCAACCCCCGGCAGCGGCAGCCCGCCCCGGTCGACCTGCTGACCTGGATCCACCGCCGCCCCGAGTACCGGCAGGTGGTCCGCGCGGGCGGCGCGGGAGGGGGCCGGCCGGGCTTCAGCGACGCGGTGATCATCGCGGTGCTGGCCCAGGGCCTGCTCCCGGGGCTGTTCAACCTGTTGCAGTCCTGGGTCGACCAGCAGCGCACCGAGGCCAGCATCCGGATCCAGAGCGGAGACACCGAAGTGGAGCTACAGGTGAGCGGACGGACCGACTCCGCTCGCCTGCTGGCCCAGGCGACCGAGGCGCTGCGCGCCGCCCGGGAGTCCGGTCCGGACGCCACCGGTTGACCCGGCGGCGTCCGGTCCGGCGGGGGTCAGCTCGCCTTGGCCAGCGCCTCGAACTCGTCGTCGGTGAGCCGTACGTCGGCGGCGGCCACGTTCTCCTCCAGGTGCGCCACCGAGGACGTACCCGGGATCGGCAGCATCACCGGCGAGCGGCGCAGCAGCCAGGCCAGCGCGAGCTGCGCGGGCGACGCGCCGTGCGCGGTGGAGATGGCGTCCAGCGGGCCGCCCGGACGGGCCAGCTCACCCGTCGCGATCGGGAACCACGGGATGAACGCGAGGTCGTTGCGCTCGCAGTACTCCAGCACGTCCTCGGCGCTGCGGTTGGCGAGGTTGTACAGGTTCTGCACGGACGCGATCGTGGTGATCGCCCGGGACTCCTCGATCTGCGCGACGCTCACCTCGGACAGCCCGATGTGCTGGATCTTGCCCTCCTCCCGCAGCAGGGCCAGCTCACCGAGCTGATCGGCGAGCGGCACCTTCCGGTCGATCCGGTGCAACTGGTACAGCGGGATGCTGTCCAGGCCGAGGTGGCGCAGGCTCAGCTCACACTGCTGGCGCAGGTACTCCGGGCGGCCCACCACGCGCCAGTCGCCGGGCCCGGAGCGGGTGAACCCGCCCTTGGTCGCGATGACCAGGTCATCGGCGTACGGGTGCAGAGCCTCCCGGATCAGCAACTCCGAGACGAACGGCCCGTACGAGTCGGCGGTGTCGATGAACGTCACGCCCAGCTCGATCGCACGGCGCAGCACGCGGACCGCCTCGGCCGGGTCCTTCGGGTCACCCCAGACACCCGGACCGGTGATCTGCATGGCGCCGTAGCCGAGCCGGTTGACGGTGACGTCGCCACCGATCCGGTACGTGCCGGACGCCTTCGCGGGCTGCTCACTGATATTTGTCGCCATTGCCCGATCCCCAATCATCTCGTCGTGGCGGGCGTGGACGGCGCGGGCGTGAAGAGTCCATCCGCCACCGATGGATCATCCCCCGGAACCTCGCCGCCATGCCGCCGGTCGGCCGAGTGTGGGCGTGGACACGCGGTGGCCGCGCCGCGCCGAGTTGGCGGGAAGCACCCGGTACGACCGGTGTGTCCGTGCGACGCTGGCCGGAGCCGGTGCGTTCCGGCGTGACGGCGGAGGGAGCACCCATGGGAGTGCCGCAGGTCAACTTCGCGCTCGACACGTACGAGTGCATCGTGATCTATCCCGGCGCGGCCGGGCAGGCCCTGCCCGCCGAGACCGTGCAGCGGTTGCAGGCCGAACACGCCGAGCACATGCAGGCGTTGCAGCGACGCGGCATCGTCCTGGTCGCCGGCTCAGTGGACGGGCCGGCGCGCGAGCCCGACCCGCCGATCGGCTTCGGGCTGGCCCGCACCGGCAGCGTCGACGACGTTCGCAGCGTGCTCGAGGCCGACCCGGCGGTGCAGGCCGGGCTCTACCGGGTGGAGGTGCTGACCTTTCTGTGCCCGGCCGGTTCCCTGGAGTTCCCGCTGGTCAAGGCGGGGAGCTGAGGCGCAGGTCCATCGGCGGCTGTCGTGATGGTGACGGCGCTCGCCGGCCTGCCGGTGCTACGGTCGCGCCCAGCGCGGGCCGCCGCCGGGGCGTACCCGGTGTCGTGGGTCGGCCCCGGTCGAGGAGTCGCCATGGCCTCCGTCGCCACCCCCGATGTCGCGTCCGCCACCGCCCGACTACGTGCCCTGCTCGGCGACCGGCTGCACGAGCCGGGGGAGCCCGGTTACGCGGCCACCACCCGGCTCTGGAACGGCGCGGCGGCGCGGACACCCGCACTTGTCGCCCGCTGCCTCGACGCCGACGAGGTGGCCGGGGCGGTCCGCGTCGCCGCGCGGTGCCACCTGCCCGTCTCGGTCCGCTCCGGGGGCACGACTGGGCCGGTCGGGCGCTGCGCGACGGCGCACTGGTGCTCGACCTGAGCGGGCTGCGCGCCGTCCGGGT
The DNA here is from genome assembly GCF_053605225.1 of Micromonospora sp. NPDC003944. Lineage (NCBI taxonomy): Bacteria > Bacillati > Actinomycetota > Actinomycetes > Micromonosporales > Micromonosporaceae > Micromonospora > Micromonospora sp. NPDC003944. Next base: position 6,971 of record NZ_JBSGIV010000049.1, on the reverse strand, counting down.
CGACCCGGACGCGGCCACGGTGACCATCGGCGGCGGCACCACGGCGGCCGAGCTGCTCGCCGCCGCCCGCCCGTACGACCTGGTGGTCCCCACCGGCGTGGTCGACGCCGTGGGGATGGCCGGGCTCACCCTCGCCGGCGGGTACGGCCCGCTGTGCGGCCGCTTCGGTCTCGCCCTGGACAGTCTGCTCGGCGCGGAGGTGGTCCTCGCCGACGGCCGCCGGGTCACCGCCGACGCCCGGCACGACGCCGAGCTGTACTGGGCGCTGCGCGGCGGCGGTGGCAACCTCGGCATCGTCACCGAGCTGCGGTTCCGCGCGCACCGGCTGCCAGGCGTCCTGGCCGGCATGATCATGTTCGCGCTCGCCGAGGCGCCGGCCGTGCTGCGCGGCTACGGCGCGCTTGTCGCCGAGGCCCCGGACGAGCTGACCGTGATGGCCGGCTTCCTACCCGGCCCGGCCGGCGAGCCGGTGATCTTCGTCTGCCCGTTCTACAGCGGCCCCGACCTGACCGCCGGAACGCCGTGGATGGACCGGCTGCGCGCGCTTGGCACCCCGCTCGTCGAGCAGATCAACCCCATGCCGTACGCGGACGCGCTGCGCATGTTCGACGGCGGGATGGTCGACGGCAACCACTACCTGCTGCGGACCCGGTGGTTGCCCGCGCTCACCGACAGCGCCGTGGCCTCGCTCGTCGACGCGGCCCGTCAGGTCAGCTCGCCGTTCTCCGCGCTTGCCGTACACCACTTCCACGGCGCGGCCACCCGGGTCCGACCCGCCGACACGGCGTTCGGGCTGCGCGCCGACCACCTGATGGCCGAGATCATCGCGGTGTGGGCGCCCGGCGACCAGGCCGGCCCGCACCGCGAGTGGGCCGACCGGACCTCGGCGGCGCTCGCCCCGCACGCCCTGCCCGGTGGCTACCCCAACCTGCTCGCCCCGGAGGAGACCGACCGGGTCCGGCTCGCCTACGGCGCGAACTGGGCGCGGCTGCGCCACGCCAAGCGCCGCTACGACCCCCGCGACAGGCTCCACGCGGTGCCCACCCTGCCGCCCCCGGGGCACCCGGAATGAGCCGCCTTCTGCCGCTTCCGGGGTGGTCGGAGTGACCCGCCGGCGGGAGCACCCCGACACCGCACGCCAGCAGAGGCGTACGATTCCCGGCGCGCGGTCGCTGATGCCCGTCGCCACGACGTTCCCGGTGCGGTTCCGCCCGCCGGCCCGACGCGCACCGCGCGTCGTTGGACACCTGTTCCGCTGCCTGCAAGGGGTCGGCCACGAGTCCGACCTGAAGGAGAGACTAGCCTGATGGGCGTGACACGCCGCGCGAAGATCGTCTGCACTCTTGGTCCCGCCACCTCGTCCCCGGAGCGCATCCGGGGTCTCGTCGAGGCCGGCATGAACGTGGCGAGGCTCAACTTCAGCCACGGCAGCCACGCCGACCACGAGGCGGTCTACCGACTGGTCCGGGAGGCGTCGGAGGCAGCGGGTAAGCCGGTCGCCGTCCTCGCCGACCTGCAAGGCCCCAAGATCCGGCTCGGCAAGTTCGCCGACGGCCCGCACGAGTGGCGCACCGGTGACTCGGTCGTCATCACCGGCGACGACATCCTCGGCACCAAGGAGCGGGTCTCCTGCACCTACACCAAGCTGCCGCACGAGGTGAAGCCCGGTGACCGGCTGCTGATCGACGACGGCCGGGTCGCCGTCGAGGTCACCGACGTCACCGGCAACGACATCCGCTGCCTCGTCACCGAGGGCGGCCCGGTCTCCAACAACAAGGGCGTGTCGCTGCCCAACGTGGCGGTCAGCGTGCCCGCCATGTCGGACAAGGACGCCGAGGACCTGCGCTTCTCCCTGGGTCTCGGCGTCGACCTGGTGGCGCTCTCCTTCGTCCGCTCGGCCGAGGACATCAAGCTCGTGCACGGGATCATGGCCGAGGAGGGCGTGTTCCGGCCGGTGCTCGCCAAGGTCGAGAAGCCCGAGGCGGTGGAGCACCTCGAGGCCATCGTGCTGGCCTTCGACGGCGTCATGGTCGCCCGCGGTGACCTCGGTGTCGAGATGCCGCTGGACGAGGTCCCGCTGGTGCAGAAGCGCGCCGTGCAGCTGTGCCGGGAGAACGCCAAGCCCGTCATCGTGGCCACCCAGATGCTCGACTCCATGATCGAGAATTCCCGCCCCACCCGGGCGGAGGCCTCCGACGTCGCCAACGCGGTGCTCGACGGCGCGGACGCGGTGATGCTCTCCGGCGAGACCAGCGTCGGCAAGTACCCGGTGCTCACCGTCAGCACCATGGCCAAGATCGTGACGACCACCGAGGCCGGTTCGATCGGGGTGCCGCGGCTGCAGCACGACCCGCGTACCCACGGTGGCGCCCTCACCGTCGCCGCCTCGTCGATCGCGCGGGCCATCAACGCCAAGGCGCTCGTCGCCTTCTCGCAGACCGGTGACACCGTGCGCCGGCTGTCCCGCCTGCACTGCGACCTGCCGCTGCTGGCCTTCACCCCGGTCCCCGAGGTGCGCGACCAGCTCGCCCTCACCTGGGGCGTGGAGACCTTCCTGATGCCGTTCGTGCAGCACACCGACGACATGTTCCGCCAGGTCGACCAGGCGCTGCTCGGTCTCGACCGGGCCAACCCCGGCGACTACGTGGTGATCGTGGCGGGCAGCCCGCCCGGCACCCCCGGCTCGACCAACACGCTGCGCGTACACCAGCTCGGGTCGCTCGTCGACGCCGCGTCGGCGCGGGCCCTGCAGTGAGCGACGGTCGGGTCGCGGTCGGCCAGGCGGCGGTGGACCAGCTGCTGGAGGTGCTCGACCTCGACCCGACCGGGGAGATGACCTTCCGGGGGATGAGCCCCCCGGTCGGCCCACAACGGGTGTACGGCGGCCAGGTCGCCGGCCAGGCCCTGGTCGCCGCCGGCCGCACCGTCGACCCGGAACGGTTCGTGCACTCGCTGCACGGCTACTTCGTCCGCCCCGGCGACCCGGCCGAGCCGATCGCGTACGAGGTGGAGAACATCCGCGACGGACGGTCCTTCTCGGTCCGCCGCTCGGTCGCGCTCCAGCACGACAAGCCGATCTTCTTCATGTCGGCCTCGTTCCAGCGGGCCGAGGAGGGCCTGGACCACCAGGCCCCGGCCCCGCTGGACGTCCCACCGCCGCAGGACGTGCCGACGATGACCGACCGGCTCTCCCGCTACCCCGAGCGGCTGGGCATCTGGGGTCAGATCCCGCGACCGATCGACGTGCGCTACGTGGGCGAGCCCGGCTGGGTCCGCCCCGGCGACCGGCCCGCCGACCCGCACCAACGCGTCTGGATGCGCATCGACGGCAAACTGCCCGACGACCCTCTGCTGCACGCCTGCGCGCTCACCTACGCCTCGGACCTCACCCTGCTGGACTCGGTCCTCGCCGCCCACGGTGAGGTGTGGGGGCCGGGCGGCCTGGTCGGCGCGAGCCTGGACCACGCGCTCTGGTTCCACCGCCCGTTCCGGGCCGACGAGTGGTTCCTCTACGACTGCCTGAGCCCGTCCGCGTCCGGCGCGCGCGGGCTGGCCACCGGACGGATGTTCACCACGGACGGCCAGCAGATCGCCAGCGCCGTCCAGGAGGGTCTGCTACGCCGCGTCGGCGCGTGACGCTGCCGGGCGGTCGTAGCTGTTCCTACCAGCGACCTCCTGGTGGTCAGGCCTGGTGGATGGCTTCCCCGGCGATCTCGATGCGCACCGACTTGCCGACCAGCACCCCGCCGCTCTCCAGAGCGACATTCCACAGCAGGCCGTAGTCCTCGCGGTTGATGTCGGCAGTCGCGCTGAATCCGAAGATGTTCTGCCCGTACGGATCCTGACGAGCACCACCGAAACTCACCTCCAGGTCGACGGCCCGGGTGATTCCCTTCACTGTCAACTCGCCGGTGAGGACGAATCGTCCGGGAATGCCCTCGGACTGCGGCGGAACAATGTGACTCCGGCCTCGTCCGCCCAGCCTGTGGTTGCGCAACCGCGCCCACTGGAATATCGGGTCCTCGTTGCCCTGCCATTTGATGCCGGTGCTTCGATATTCGAGGGTGGGAAAGCGCTCCACGTCGAGGAAGTCGGCACTCTTCAGGTGCGTGTCCCGATCGACGCTCCCGGTGGTGATGCTCGCCGACATGATGGTGGCCGTCACCGAGGAGAGCAGCGGGTCCTCCGCCACGAACACCTGCGCTGTGGCCTCAGCGAACTCGCCCCGTACCGGACTCACCATCATGTGCCGCGACAGAAAACCGATCCGCTTGTGCGCCTGATCGAGAAGATAGGTGCCGGCGACCGGGATGGTCATGCCATCCCAGGTGCGTGTGGCGACATCGGTCATCATGGTGCCTTCCCCCCGAGCGCACCCGGGTGTTTATCAATATGTTGCTGGCGGCCGACTAAAACGGCCTGACATTCGTACTCCCGCTCAGCATAGGGACGCTCCGAACCAGCATTTCGGCCGCCACCGGGCGGTGGATCATGACGTACTCCACAGATGGTCGGCGGCGGCCCGAACGATCGTCGACGGCGGTGCTTCCCATCGATGCGTGGCCGATCGGCCGAGGGTCGCCCGCCCGCCCGGTTGACCAGCGACTAACCTTGCCGGCATGCGCCTCTCCGCCCGGGTCGACTACGCCCTCCGCGCGGCCGCCGAGCTCGCCGCCACGGCCAGCGGCCCCGGGCGCGGCCGGCCGGTCACGGCCGACCAGATCGCCCGCGCCCAGGAGATCCCGCCGAAGTTCCTGGAGAGCATCCTTCTCCAACTGCGCCGGGGCGGCATCGTGCACGCCCAGCGCGGCCCGGAGGGCGGCTACTGGCTGGCCCGCCCCGCCGAGGAGATCTCCCTCGCCGAGGTCATCCGGGTGATCGACGGACCACTCGCCCACGTACGCGGGCAACGCCCCGAGCAACTCGGCTACCACGGCCCGGCGCGCTCCCTGCAGGAGGTCTGGATCGCGCTGCGGGCCAGCGAGCGGGAGATCCTGGAACTGGTAAGCGTCGCCGACGTGGCCGCGGGCACCCTGCCCCCGCGCGTCACCGAGCTGGCGGCCGACCCGCGCGCCTGGACCTGATCGCCGGCTCACCTCCCGGGCCCACGTCACCAGGCCGCTGATCCGGCGAGCCCGAGCCTGCGCGCCGGCCTGGTTCCGGGTTCGTGTCGCTCGGTCTGCGGCGTAGGCGCCGGCCCGGGTTCGCGTCATCTGGTCTGTGGCGGGCCCGGGCATGCGCGCCCGGCCTGGTCTCGGGGTTGGCGCCGCCGGGTCTGTGGCGGGGCCCGGGCGTGCGCCGGCGTCATTCCCGGCCTCGCGCCACCGACGGCTGACCCGGCGCGCGCCCAGCCGCGTCCCATCCACCGATCGGGGGCTTGACCCTGGCTGCCCCATCCCGCATTGTCGACCAAGTCGATAGGAGATGCCGAAAAGTCAGGGGGCGCTCGTGCGCAAGCTGTTGGTCCTCGCTCTGGTCGGGCTCGTCGCGCAACTGATCGATGGTTCGCTCGGCATGGCGTACGGCTTGACCTCCTCCACTCTGCTGCTGGTCGCCGGGGTCGCCCCGGCCGCCGCCTCGGCCTCGGTGCACCTGGCCGAGATCGGCACCACGCTCGCCGCCGGGGTCGCGCACTGGCGGTTCGGCAACGTCGACTGGCGGGTGGTGACCCGCATTGCCCTGCCCGGCGCGATCGGTGCCTTCGCGGGCGCCACCGTGCTCAGCTCGATCTCCACCGAGGCCGCCGCGCCGTGGATGGCCGGCATCCTCTTCACCCTGGGCGCGTACCTCCTGGTCCGTTTCGCCCGACCGCTGCGCACCGACCGGGTCGGCGGGCGGCTCCGCGGTCGTTTCCTCAGCCCACTGGGCCTGGTCGCCGGCTTCGTCGACGCGACCGGCGGCGGAGGATGGGGTCCGGTGGCCACACCGGCGCTGCTGGTCTCCGGCCGCATGGAGCCCCGCAAGGTGATCGGCTCCGTGGACACCGCCGAGTTCGTCGTGGCCGCCGCGGCCAGCGTCGGCTTCCTGATCGGATTGGGTACGGAGGGATTCCTGCTCCCCACCGTCGCCGCGCTGCTCATCGGCGGGCTCATCGCCGCCCCGCTGGCCGCCTGGCTGGTCCGAATCGTGCCCGCCCAACTGCTCGGCGCGGCAGTCGGCGGCGTGATCGTGTTGACGAACGCCCGCACCCTGATCCGCTCCGCCGAACTGGACGGCCCGACCCGCCCCGCCATCTACGCCCTGCTGGCCGCCGGCTGGCTGGCCGCCCTGGTGTTCGCCGTGCGCGCCCTACGCCGTACCCGCCGCGCCCGCGCCGAAGCCGCCGGCGTGTCTGCCGCCGCCTCCGCCGCTGCGGTCGTGCCTCCCGCGGCTTTGGGCGGCGCGGGCCTGCCTGCCGTTGCGGCTGTGGCGTCCAACCCCGCCTCTGCTGGCGAGGTCTCGACCGATCTAGCCGCAACGGGTACGCCCACCGCAGGCTAAGCCTCCTCACGCAGCCCCGCCCAGCCGAGTCAGCCCAGCCTGCCTGGCCTGGCCGCCCAGCCTGCCCAGCCTGCCTGGCCTGCCTGGCCTGGCCGCCCAGCCTGCCCAGCCTGCCTGGCCTGGCCGCCCGGTCTGCCTGGCCGCCCCGCCCCACCCTGGACCTTCGGCCCCGCCGATGCCGAGGTCGCGCCACCAAGATCGTGCTCGATCCTGGATGTAGTGGCTTCCTGGCGCGTCGTGGCCACTACATCCTGGTTCGAGCGCGATCTTCTGATATGAGGGTGCTTCGAGGTCGGTGCGGGCGGGTCGTTTGGGGTTTTGTCCGTCGAGATTCGCGCAACATCAGGGATGTTGCTGTCTCGCGTCCGTCGGAGGCAGCAACATCGGGGAAGTTGCGATGATCTTGGGCGCGGGGCGCGGGGCGCGGGGCGCGGGGCGCGGGGCGCGGGGCGCGGGGAGATCGGAAGAGCGGCGTGTGGGGAAGGAGTGTA
>NZ_JBSGIV010000048.1:0-55447 GCF_053605225.1 Micromonospora sp. NPDC003944 | reverse complement strand
CGGGGGGCGGGGGGCGGGGGGCGGGAGGGAAGGTGCGGGGGTTAGACCGGGGTGGGGGCTAGGCCGTAGGTTAGGGCGTCCACCAGGGCGTGCCAGCTGGCCTCGACCACGTTGGGGTGGACGCCTACCGTGGTCCAGTCCCGGCCGTTGCCGTTCGAGGTTTCCAGCAGGACCCGGGTGACCGCGCCGGTGCCGTGGCTGCCCTCCAGGATGCGCACCTTGTAGTCGGCCAGTTCGAAGTCGCGCAGCTGCGGGTAGTGCCGCTCCAACCCCACCCGCAGCGCCTCGTCGAGCGCGTTGACCGGGCCGTTGCCCTCGGCGGTGGCGATCACGCGTTCCCCACGTACCCGGATCTTGACGGTCGCCTCGGAGACCACCGCACCGTCCTCGCGGTGCTCGACCAGCACCCGGTACGACTCCAGGGTGAACGGACGGGCCGGGCCGCCCTCCGGCAGCTCGGATCGGACCAGCAACTCGAAGGACGCGTCGGCGGCCTCGAAGGACCAGCCACCCGCCTCCAGCTCCTTGACCCGCTTGGTGACCCGGGTCAGGGCGTCCGGCCTGCCGGCCAGGTCCAGGCCGAGCTCGCGACTCTTGAGCTCGACGCTGGCCCGACCGGCCATCTCGGTGACCAGGATCCGCATGTCGTTGCCCACCACCGACGGGTCCACGTGGTTGTAGAGCAACGGGTCGACCTTGATCGCGCTCGCGTGCAGCCCCGCCTTGTGGGCGAAGGCGGCGGCCCCGGCGTACGCCTGGTGGGTGTCGGGGGCGATGTTGGCGATCTCGGCGATGGCGTGCGAGACCCGCACCATCTGCGCCAGGCAGCCCTCCGGTAGGACGGGCATGCCGAGCTTGAGTTGCAGGTTGGCGACCACCGCGAAGAGGTCGGCGTTGCCCGGACGTTCGCCGTACCCGTTGGCGGTGCCCTGCACGTGGCGGACGCCCGCCTCCACGGCGGCGATGGTGTTGGCCACCGCGCAGGCGGTGTCGTTCTGGGCGTGCATGCCGAGCAGCCCGGCGTCGATCCCCAGCCGCTCGGTCAGGTCGAGGATCACGGCGGTCACCTGGGAGGGCAGCATGCCGCCGTTGGTGTCGCAGAGCACCATCCGCTCGGCGCCGGCGGCGAGCGCGGTCTGCACCACCGCGGCGCCGTACGCGGGGTCGTGCCGGTAGCCGTCGAAGAAGTGTTCGCCGTCGACGAAGACCCGCCGGCCCTCGCGGACGAGGTGGTCGACGGTGTCGTGGATCATCGCCAGGTTCTCCGCGCCGGTGGTGCGCAGGGCGCGTTCGACGTGCCGGGTGTCGGCCTTGGCGACAAGTGCCACCGCCGGGGTCTGCGCGTCCAGCAGGGCCCGCACCTGGGGGTCGTCCGCGACCGGGACGCCGGCCTTGCGGGTGGCGCCGAACGCGACGAGTACGGCGTGCCGCAGGTCCAACTCGGTGCGGGCGCGGCGGAAGAACTCGGTGTCCTTGGGGACCGCGCCCGGCCAGCCACCCTCGATGAAGCCGACGCCGAACTCGTCGAGCAGCCGGGCCACGGCCAGCTTGTCGACCACCGAGTAGGTGAGCCCCTCGCGCTGGGCGCCGTCGCGCAGTGTGGTGTCGAAGACCTGGAACGTCATCAGGATCCTTTCTCGGAGCAACAAAAAGACCTCCCGCGGGATGCGGGAGGTCTGCGCGCTCGGCAGAGGGGAGAGCCGGCGCGCTAGGTCGCAATAATCAGGGCGGTGCTGGTCACGATGGCCACTCTGCCACCCCTCACCGGCTTTTGGGAGGATCAATCCACATGACGGGACAGTTACTGAGGGTTCGTTCACCCCGAACCGCCGCTCGTGATCGGCTTCACAAGCCCACCAGGCCACTGATCAGCAGCACCAGCCATGCGGAAGCATCTGCAACGGATCCGATGACGGCCACCGCGCCGTCGCCAAGGAGGACCTGTGCTCACCGTCAGTGACCGCTTACCTGAGCACAGGCCCACCGCCTGCGTATCGTCGGGCGCCAACAACACGTCCAGGACGATCGACCACGTGTCCCACGAGGGCAAGTGGCGTGTGGTCTTCGTCGGGCCGATGAGCTGCACCGCCATCAGCCCGACGGAGATCGCCGGGGTCTGACCATGGGTCTGGACGCGATCACGGCAGCGCTGCCCGAGTACGCCAGGGACATCGCGCTCAACCTGAACTCCACCATCGGCGCCTCGCCGTTGACCCCGGCGCAGACCTGGGGCACCGCCCTGGCCTGCGCGGTGGCCGCCCGCAACCCGGTGGTGCTGCGCGAGATCGCGGACGAGGCACTCGGGCACCTCGGGCCGGAGGGTGTCGAGGCAGCCAAGGGCGCCGCGGCGATCATGGCGATGAACAACGTCTACTACCGGGCCAAGCACCTCATCGGCGACGAGCGGTACGCCTCGATGCCGGCCCGCCTGCGGATGCGGATCATCGCGAGGCCGGGCGTGGACAAGGGCGACTTCGAACTGTGGTGCTTCGCCGTGTCGGCGATCGCCGGCTGCGGCGTGTGCCTGGAGTTGCACGACAGGAAGCTACGCGCCAGCGGTTTCACCCGGGAGCAGCTGCACGACGCCCTGCGGATCTCCGCCGTGGTGCACGCCGCGGCGGTCACCCTGGACGCCGAGGCCGCGCTGGCCTGAGCGCGGTACGCCCCGGACAGGCCGATGCCGCACCTCGCGGGCGTCGGGCGGCTCGCCGTTTCCGGCCCCCGACGCTCGGGTAGCTCCTACGGGACATCAGGTGATCGGTGACAGTCAGGAGTGAACGGCATGGACAGGATCGATCCGCACGCCACTCACGCCGGGCCGGACCCGCTGCACGGCGGTGACCAGGGCTCGGTTCCCGGAGGGGCGCCGGCCGGCACGTTCGACCCCTGGCGCTACCGCGACCAGGCCGGCGTGGCCGACGCCGATCTGGTCGGCTACAAGGTCGAGGCCACCGACGGCGGAGTCGGCAAGATCGACAGCGCGAGCCACGAGGTGGGTGGCAGCTACCTCGTCGTGGACACCGGGCCCTGGATCTTCGGCAAGAAGGTGATGCTGCCGGCCGGCACCGTCAACCAGGTCGACCACGATCAGCGCACCGTCTCCGTCGACCGGACGAGGGACCAGATCAAGGCCGCCCCGGAGTACGACGAGACGAGCCACAGCGACCCGACCTACCGGGACCAGTTGGGTGGCTACTACGACGAGACGTACGGCGCGCTCCCACCCGGCACGGCACGGTGACTGTTCGACCCGACGGCCGGTGGGGCACCGCCCCACCGGCCGTTACCGTGTGACCGTGGACGCCACCGAGGACAATCGCCAGCTCTCGCTCCCCGCCACCTTCAACTTCCGCGACGTCGGCGGCTACGTCGGCCACGACGACCGCCCCGTTCGCCGGGGCCGGCTCTACCGCTCCGACTCACTGCACCGCCTCACCGAACAGGACCGGGACGCGTTCGCCGCGATCGGGATCCGCACCGTCGTCGACCTCCGTCGCCCCACCGAGGTGGAGCGGGACGGCCGGGTGCCGGCGTACCAGGGGCTGACCTACCGGAACATCCACCCGGAGCACGACGACTGGACGAAGACGCCGCACGAGGAGGGCGCCAGCCTGGCCCGGTACCTCGCCGACAGGTACGCCGACCTGGCCCAGACCGGCACCGCCGGGCTGGCCGAGGCGGTCGGGCTGATCGCCGACTCCGCCAACGCCCCGGTGGTGGTGCACTGCGTCGCCGGCAAGGACCGCACCGGCATCGTCTGCGCGCTGACCCTCGCCGTGCTCGGCGTCGACGACGACGACACCACCGCGGACTACGCGTTGAGCAGTGCGGCGTCGGCCCGGTACAGCGCCTGGCTGGCCACCGTCATGCCGAACGGGGCGGAGGTGCCGGCGCCGTTCCTGAGCTCCCCCGCCGAGGCGATGCAGATCTTCCTGGACGAGCTGCGCGCCGGGCACGGCTCGGTGGAGGCGTACCTGCGCCACGCCGGGGTGACCGACGAGCAGCTCGCCGCGCTCCGCGACCACCTGCTCGACGAGCCCGGCACGGCGAAGCCCACCGACACGTAGGACCGACTGCGCCGGCCCGTCCGGGTGGACTGGCCGGCGCGGTCACCGAGGTCAGAAGACCCGCTGCACCCAACCGTGCGGGTCGGCCGCCTTGCCCCGCTGGATGTCGACCAACTGCTGACGCAGAGCCATGGTGACCTGGCCGGGCTCGCCGCCACCGATCAGGAACTCACCCTCGGGGGAACGGACCCCACCGATCGGGGTGACCACCGCGGCGGTGCCGCAGGCGAAGACCTCCCGGAGGCGACCGCTGGCGGCGTCGGCCTGCCAGTCGGCGAAGCTGACCGGTCGCTCCTCGACCCGGTGACCGGCCGCGCCGGCCAGCGCGAGAACGGCGTCCCGGGTGATGCCCGGCAGGATCGTGCCGGTCAGCGGTGGGGTGACCACAGTGCCGTCGTCGTAGACGAAGAACACGTTCATGCCGCCCAGTTCGTCGACGAACCGGCGCTCCACCGCGTCCAGGAAGACGACCTGGTCGCAGCCGGCCTCGATGGCCTCCGCCTGGGCCGCCAACGAGGCGGCGTAGTTGCCGCCGCACTTGGCGGCGCCGGTGCCACCGGGCGCGGCCCGGGTGTAGTCCGGGGAGACCCAGACGGTGACCGGCTTGACCCCACCGCTGAAGTACGACCCGGCCGGTGAGGCGATCACCATGTAGAGGTACTCGTTCGCCGGGCGGACGCCGAGGAAGACCTCGCTTGCGAACATGAAGGGCCGCAGGTAGAGGCTGCCGTCCTCGTCGGTGGGGATCCACTCCCGGTCGATCTCGATGAGCTTGTGCAGCGAGTCGACGAACACCTCCGGCGGCAGCACCGGCATCGCCATCCGCTGCGCGGAGGTGGCGAAGCGGGCCGCGTTGGCGTCCGGCCGGAACATCGTCACGCCACCGTCGGCCGTCCGGTACGCCTTGAGCCCTTCGAAGATCTCCTGCGCGTAGTGCAGCACCGCGCTGGCCGGGTCCATCGGGATCGGGCCACGCGCCTCCACCCGGGCGTCGTACCAGCCCTTGCCGTCGGCGTAGCGGACGGTGACCATGTGGTCGGTGAAGACCCGGCCGAAGCCGGGGTTGGTCAGCAGCGCGGCCCGATCGGCGGCGGATACCGGCGCGGCATTCGGACGGATCTCGAAGTCGAGCATGTCACCACCGCTCATCGCGCTGACCTCCCTGGGGAACAACGGCATGCGGGACCGCACACCGACATGGCTGTACCAGAAACCTACCCCGAACGGTCGTTAAGCGGGTAGCGCCGGGTGGGCCGGACGGACTGCCCGGCCACGCCGACGTCGGGCCGGTCGCCGTTCGGGACGAGACGTCAGGCTACGGCGTGAGCGGCGAGCCGGTCGCCGACCTCTTCGGTACGCAGCGTCACACCCGGGACCCGGCTGGCCAGCTCGGCGGCGACCGCCGCGTTGACCCGGGCGGCGGACTCGCTGTGCCCGAGCTGCTCCAGCAGCAACGCGGCGGAGAGCACCGCGGCGACCGGGTCGGCGATGCCCTGCCCGGCGATGTCCGGCGCGGAGCCGTGCACCGGCTCGAACATCGAGGGGTACGCCCCCTCGGGGTTGATGCAGCCACTGGCCGCCAGCCCGATGCCGCCGGTGACGGCCGCGGCGATGTCGGTGAGGATGTCGCCGAAGAGGTTGTCGGTGACCACCACGTCGTAGCGCTGCGGCTGGGTGACCAGGAACATGGCCGCCGCGTCGACGTGCTGGTACTCGGTGGCGACGTCCGGGTGCTCGGCGGCGACCGCGTCGAACGTGCGAGCCCAGAGCGACCCGGCGTGGGTGAGCACGTTGGTCTTGTGCACGAGGGTGACCTTGCGCCGCTCCCGGCGGCCGGCGCGGGCGAACGCGTCGCGGATCACCCGCTCCACGCCGTGCCGGGTGTTCAGGCTCTCCTCGGTGGCGACCTCGGCCGGGGTGTCCCGGTGCAGGGAACCACCGGCGCCGGCGTAGAGCCCCTCGGTGCCCTCGCGCACCACCACGAGGTCGACCTCGCCCGGCTTCACGGTGTTCAGCGGGCCGGAAACCCCGGGCCAGAGGCGGGACGGGCGCAGGTTGACGTACTGGTCGAAGGCGAAGCGGAGCTTGAGCAGCAGCCCCCGCTCCAGCACACCCGGCGGGACCGTCGGGTCGCCGACCGCACCGAGCAGGATGGCGTCGTGCCCGGCCAGCTCGGTCAGCACCGAGTCGGGCAGCACCTCGCCGGTACGGTGCCAGCGGGCGGCACCGAGGTCGTACTCGGTGGCCTGCACGTCGGGCAGCACCGCGTCGAGGACCTTGCGCGCCTGCGCGACCACCTCGGGCCCGATGCCGTCCCCGGCCACCACCGCGATCCGCGCCACGACCGCACTCCTCTGCTCAACGGTTCCGTCCGGGCAACGGTACGTCGCCGTCCCGCCTCCCGGTACGGAGCGTCCATCATCTGGGAAGCGCGGATGCACAGCACCCTCTCAGCTGGGACTCATGGGGCGGTCATCTCCGCTGCCTACCGTAGTGGTCGGTGGGTCGCGGGGGCCCGCCGACCAACGGAGTCGCGCGGACGCGGCGCCACGTGCGAGGGGGCAGATGCGATGCGCATCGACGAGCAGCCACGGACCCGCTGGCCGGACCCGTCCGCGTTCCGCAACCGCCGGCCGGACCTCCGACTCGGCAGCCGCCGGCACCGGATCGACCCGACCGCCGCCACCGAGGGCCGGATCGCGGTGCAGCACACCGTACGCACCGCGACCGCGGAGTACACCCTGCTGCTCAACGCCCCCGAGAGGCTCGGCCGCCGGGGTGTGGGCGAGGCTCTGCGGGACAGCGTCGCCGAGCTGCGCGCCATCGACCTCACCTACGGCCCCAACCGACCGGAGAGCCTCGTCTCCCGGCTGCGGCGGGGCGAGATCAGCCCGGACTCGTACCCCCCGCTCGCCGACCTGGTAGACCGCTGCGCGGCGATGCGCGCGGCCACCGACGGGTGGTTCGACGCGTGGGCGGTGCCCGGCGGCTTCGACCCCGGCGGGCTGCTCGGCGGTTGGGCGGTGGAACGGGCCGCCGAGCGACTCCGGGCCGCCGGCATCCACGACTACGCCGTGCTCGCCGGCGCCGACCTCGTCGTCCGGGGCCGCGCGCCGCACGGGGGCCCCTGGCGGGTGGCGGTGCACCACCCGACCGCACCCGAGCGCGCGCCACTGGTGCTGGAGATGACCGCCGGCGCGATCGGCACCTCCGGAGTGACCGGGCGCCAGGGGCATGTGGTGGACCCGCACACCGGCGAGCCGGCCAACCACCTCGTCGCCGCCACCGTCGTGGGCCCCGACCTGACGTTCGCCGACGCCTACGCCACCGCGCTCTACGCCGCCGGAGCCACAGGCCTGACGTGGTTTCGGGGAAACTCCGACTATCGCGCGCTCTTCGCACACCGTCGCTGAGCGGAGCGCCGCCGCGATCGGCCCCCACGGTCTCGGCAACGACCGTGGGGGCCGGTCAGCGACGAGTGCGCGTGGCTCGCACAACCGAGGGGTGCGGACCGGTCGGGCCGGACGTCGACCGCGCCACCCGAAGACGGGTCGGCGCCGCGAACTCGGCCAGTGACCGCAGTGCGTACGCTAGCGAATCGACGCAACTCGACGCAAGAGTCTCCACACCGGACCGTCTCGAACGGAGACTGTGGCGATCGGTGGTTGACCGGCGGCGAGGCAGTTTCGACATGGTGAACGGCGGATGGCACGCTATCCGCCGTGAGTTTCGATCTGAGCGTGTGGGCCCTGGAGGACGGGGCGACGCCCGAGGACGTGCGGACAGCGGTCAACGGTTGCCGGCAGGGACGGCACGTGGACCGCTACCCCGACCCGCGGGTGGTCAGCTTCTACCGGGCGATCACCGCCTCCTATCCGGACCGTCACCCCGGCCCGAACAGTCCGTGGGCGGTGGCGCCGCTGCACGCGGCCCACGACCACGTCGAGTTGAACCTGCACCCGACCTGCGCGGACCAGGTGCTCCTCGACATCGAGCGGCTGGCCGGCGAGCACGGGCTGATGTTGTTCGACCCGCAGGACGGCTCGGTCTACCCGCCGCCGGCGCGACTGCACGGCTGACCTGACCGGCGGCGCGGACAGGACATGACGAGGGGCCCGGCGAATCGCCAGGCCCCCCTCGGTGTTTGGTCGTCTCCTACTCGTCGCGCAGGTCGGCGGCGCTTGCCGCCGTGGCGCCGATCGACTCGGCGGCCGACGTGAGCAGGTCGGCGCCGAGCGCCTGGTCGACGGTGAGCGTCATCAGCGTCTCGCCACCCGCCTCCCGACGAGCCACCTGCATGGCGGCGATGTTGATGCCCGACTCGCCGAGCAGGGTACCGACGGTGCCGACGACGCCGGGCCGGTCGGCGTAGCGCAGGAAGAGCAGGATGCCCTCCGCGCCGATCTCCACGTCGAAGCCGTCCACCTCGGTCAGCTTCAGGATGTCCCGCGCACCGGAGTGGGTGACCGTGCCGGAGACACTTACCGTCCGACCGTCGGGCAGCGCGCCGCGCACCGTGACCAGGGTCGGCTGCTCGGCCGTCTCGGCCAGGGTGGCGAGGGTGACCTCGACGCCACGCTCGGCCGCCAGGTGCGGGGCGTTGACGTAGGTGACCTGCTCCTCGACCACGGAGCTGAACAGGCCCTTGGTGGCGGCGAGCTTGAGCACCGACACGTCGTGGCTGACGATCTCGCCGCGTACCTCGACCGTGACGCTTGCGGCGACCCCGCCGGCGACCGCGGTGAAGGCCCGGCCCAGCTTCTCCGCCAACGGCAGCAGCGGCCGGACGTCCTCGGCGACCACACCGCCGGCCTGCACGTTTACCGCGTCCGGCACGAACTCGCCCTGCAACGCCAGCTTCACGCTCTTGGCCACGGCGAGACCGGCCTTGTCCTGCGCCTCGTGGGTGGAGGCACCCAGGTGCGGGGTGGCCACCACGTTGTCGAAGGCGAACAGCGGCGACGAGGTGCACGGCTCCTTGCTGTACACGTCGACGCCGGCCCCGGCGACCCGACCCTCGGCGATCGCGTCGGCGAGCGCCTGCTCGTCGACGAGCCCACCCCGGGCGGCGTTGACGATGCGGACGCCGGGCTTGACGATCGCCAGCTCCTTCTCGCCGATCAGGCCCACCGTCTCCGGCGTCTTCGGCAGGTGGATGGAGATGAAGTCGCTCTCCCGCAGCAGCTCCTCCAACCCGACCAGGCGGACGCCGAGCTGCGCCGCACGGGCCGGCTGGATGTACGGGTCGTACGCGATCAGCCGGGTGCCGAACGCGGCGATGCGAGACGCGAAGAGCACCCCGATGCGACCGAGCCCGACCACGCCGACGGTCTTGCCCTGCACCTCGACGCCTGTGTACTTCGACCGCTTCCACTCCCCCGCCTTGAGGGCGGAGCTGGCGCTCGCGGTGTTGCGGGCGACGGCGAGCAGCAGCGCGACGGCCTGCTCGGCAGCGGAGACGATGTTCGAGGTGGGCGCGTTGACCACCATGACGCCCCGAGCGGTGGCGGCCGGCACCTCGACGTTGTCCAGCCCGACACCCGCGCGGGCGACCACCTTGAGTCGCGGTGCGGCGGCGACCGCCTCGGCGTCGATCTGGGTCGCGCTGCGCACGATGACGGCGTCGGCCTCGGAGAGCGCCGAGAGCAGGGCCGGACGGTCGGTGCCGTCGACGTGACGGACGTCGAAGTCGTGGGCGAGCACCTCGATGGCGGCGGGGGCGAGTTCTTCGGCGATCAGTACGACAGGATTCATCGGTCCTCGTAGAGGTCGTGTTTGCGATCGGCCCGGGCCGCGAGGCGCCGCACTGCGCCCTGCGCTGATCCGTGCCGTGGCCGTCAGGTGCCGGCTGCTGCACCTACAGGCGATCGTAGGGGCCTCGCTCGTCGGCGTGTTCCGGTCTTCGGGGTGAGTGCCCTCACAGCGCGGCCATCAGCCGTTCACCGCACAGAAACGCGCCCCTCCCCGCGACCTTGCACTTCCTGTCGCGAACTAAGGGGCACTGTCCGACACATCGACATGCGGAAGTGCAAGATCCACGGGGGCGTGGGTGAAGGCCAGGGTGGGGGCATGTTGACAGCCCCGGGTTGCGCTGGGGAGAGCGCGACCCGGGGCCGTCGGAGAGGGAGCGTTTCGGCGCGCCGTCAGGCCGTCTCGGTGATCGGGCGGTCGACCCAGCTCATCATGCCGCGCAGCTTCTTGCCGGTCTCCTCGATCGGGTGCGCCGCGCCCTCGGCCTGCCACTTGGTGAAGTTGGGCCGGCCGGCCTCGTCCTCGGCGACCCACTCGCGGGCGAACTCGCCGGACTGGATCTCACCAAGAATCTTGCGCATCTCGTCCTTGACCCGGGAGTCGATGATGCGCGAGCCACGGGAGAGGTCGCCGTACTCGGCGGTGTCGGAGATGCTGTAGCGCATCTTCGCGATGCCGCCCTCGTACATGAGGTCGACGATCAGCTTCAGCTCGTGCAGGCACTCGAAGTAGGCGACCTCCGGGGCGTAGCCCGCCTCGGTGAGCACCTCGAACCCGGTCTGCACAAGCGCCGAGGCACCGCCGCAGAGCACCGCCTGCTCGCCGAAGAGGTCGGTCTCGGTCTCCTCGGTGAAGGTGGTCTTGATCGCGCCGGCCCGGGTGCCGCCGATCCCCTTGGCGTACGCGAGGGCGAGCGCGAGCGCGTTGCCGCTGGCATCCTGCTCGACGGCGACGAGGCAGGGCACGCCCTTGCCGTCGCTGTACTGGCGGCGGACCAGGTGGCCGGGGCCCTTGGGCGCGACCATCGCCACGTCTACCTCGGCCGGCGGCTTGATCAGGCCGTACCGGATGTTGAAGCCGTGGCCGAAGAAGAGCGCCTTGCCCGCGGTGAGGTTCGGCTCGATCGACTCGGTGTAGAGCTTGCGCTGTGCGGTGTCCGGCGCGAGCACCATGATCACGTCGGCCTCGGCGGCGGCCTGCGCCGGCGTGAGCACCCGCAGGCCCTGCTCCTCGGCCTTGGGACGGCTCTTCGAGCCCTCCGGCAGACCGATCACCACGTCGACGCCCGAGTCACGCAGCGACAGCGCGTGGGCGTGACCCTGGCTGCCGTAGCCGATCACCGCGACCTTCCGGGCCTGGATCAGGCCGAGGTCGGCGTTGTCGTCGTAGTACACCTCAACGCTCATGAGAACTTCCCTTTCGTACGACGGCCGGGGCGGCCCGTCGTGGTCTGTGCGGATGGATTCGCCGGCGGCCCGCCGGGGCCGACCGGCGGGGGGTCAGGCAGCCCTCAGTGCGGGACCGGCGGTGATCGAACGCGAACCGCGCCCGATGGCCACCAAGCCGGACTGGACCATTTCCTTGATACCGAAGGACTCGAGGTCGCGCAGGAGCGCGTCGAGCTTGTCCGGGGTGCCGGTGGCCTCGATGGTCAGCGTGTCCGGTGCGACGTCGACCACCCGGGCGCGGAACAGGTTGACCGTCTCCAGCACCTGCGACCGCGCGGAGCGGTCGGCGCGAACCTTCACCAGCAGCAACTCCCGGGCGACCGAGACCTGCGGGTCCAGTTCAACGATCTTGAGTACGTTGACAAGCTTGTTCAGCTGCTTGGTGACCTGCTCCAGCGGGGACGACTCCGCGTTGACCACGATGGTGATCCGGGAGACGTCCGGGTTCTCGGTCTCGCCCACCGCGAGGCTGTCGATGTTGAACCCGCGCCGGGAGAACAGGCCGGAGACCCGGGCGAGTACGCCGGGCTTGTTCTCCACGAGCACGGACAGGGTGTGCATGGTCACTGCTTCTCCTTTGGCATGCCCTCACGGCCCTCGCTGCGCTCGGTGCATTCGTTCATGACGGCGTCTCCTTCGTCATGCCCTCACGGCCCTCGCTGCGCTCGGTGCATTCGTTCATGACTAGATGTCATCCTCGTCGAAGACCGGGCGGACGCCACGGGCGAACATGATCTCGTCGTTGCTGGTGCCGGCGGCGACCATCGGCCAGACCATCGCGTCCTTGCCGACCACGAAGTCGATCACCACGGGCGCATCGTTGATCTCCATGGCGGCGGCGATGGTCTTGTCCACGTCGGCCGCGTTCTCGCAGCGCAGCCCGACGCAGCCCAGGGCCTCGGCCAGCTTCACGAAGTCGGGAATCCGGTGCTTGTGGGTGCCCAGCTCGGTGTTCGAGTAGCGCTCGTTGTAGAAGAGCGTCTGCCACTGCCGGACCATGCCGAGATTGCCGTTGTTGATGACGGCGATCTTGACCGGGATGCCCTCCAAGGCGCAGGTGGCCAACTCCTGGTTGGTCATCTGGAAGCAGCCGTCGCCGTCCACCGCCCAGACCACCGTGTCCGGCTTGCCGACCTTGGCGCCCATCGCCGCCGGCACCGCGTAACCCATCGTGCCGAGGCCGCCGGAGTTCAGCCAGGTGTTCGGCTTCTCGTACGAGATGAACTGCGACGCCCACATCTGGTGCTGACCAACCCCGGCCACGAAGATCGCGTCGGAGCCGACGATCTCGCCCAACCGCTTGATCACGTACTGCGGGGAGAGGGTCCCGTCGGCCGGCTCGTCGTAGCCCAGCGGGTAACGGTTGCGCAGGTCGTCGAGCTGCGTCCACCAGTCACCGAGGTCGGCGGTGCGCCCCGCCGACCGCTCCACGGTGACCGCGGCGATCAGCTCGTCGATGACGTGCTTGGCGTCGCCGACGATCGGCACGTCCACGTGCCGGTTCTTGCCGATCTCGGCGGGGTCGATGTCCGCGTGGACGACTGCCGCGTCCGGGGCGAACGAGTCGAGCTTGCCGGTGACCCGGTCGTCGAAGCGCGCGCCCAGCGCGACGATCAGATCCGCCTTCTGCAGGCCGTAGACCGCGGCGACGGTGCCGTGCATGCCGGGCATCCCCAGGTGCTGCTGGTGCGAGTCGGGGAACGCCCCGAGCGCCATCAACGTGGTGACGACCGGGATGCCGGTCAGCTCGGCCAGCCGGCGCAGCCCGTCGGTGGCACCGGCCTTGAGCACCCCGCCGCCCACGTAGAGCACGGGCCGCCGGGCGCCGGCCATCAGCCGCGCCGCCTCCCGGATCTGCTTGCCGTGCGGGTGCAGGGTCGGCCGGTAGCCGGGCAGGTCCAGGGTGGGCGGCCAGGAGAAGGTGGTCGGCGCCTGGAGCACGTCCTTGGGGATGTCGACGAGCACCGGGCCGGGCCTCCCGCTGCTGGCCAGGTGGAACGCCTCGGCCAGCACCCGGGGAATCTCCTCGGCGTTCTGGACGAGGAAGTTGTGCTTGGTGATCGGCAGGGTGATGCCCTGGATGTCCGCCTCCTGGAAGGCGTCGGTGCCAATCGACGGGCGGGCCACCTGGCCGGTGATCGCCACCATCGCCACCGAGTCCATGTACGCGTCGGCGATCGGGGTGACCAGGTTCGTCGCGCCCGGACCGGAGGTGGCGATGCAGACGCCGACCTTCCCGGTTGCCTGCGCGTAGCCGGTCGCCGCGTGCCCCGCGCCCTGCTCGTGCCGCACCAGGATGTGCCGGACCGTGGAGTCGTAGAGCGGGTCGTACGCCGGCAGGATCGCGCCGCCCGGGATGCCGAAGACGACGTCGACGTCGAGCGCCTCGAGGGACCGCACGAGTGAGCCGGCCCCGGAGACCTGGGTTGCGGCGACGGGTCGTACCGCCGGGGCGGCCGGGGTGGCCGGGCGCGCGGCGGCCTGGTCGACGTCGAGGGTCGGGTCGGCTGCCGCGCGGGCCCGGCGGGCGGTGTGGGCGAGGGTCTCGGGCGTGGGTCTCGTCATGGCGGTTCTGGCCTTCGGCTGGAGTGGCTGGTGGCTAGTCAAGCGATGCGACGCGGGCGGGGCCCGCCTCGCCAGGTTCCGATGGCAATAAAAACGGCCCTCGTGCAGATGCACGGGGCCAGCGCACTCTCGGTGAGGGAGAGTGCGCTCAGGTAAGTACTCGCAGCGACCGGTACGACGACATGCGGCTAAGCCTGACGCATCTCACGCGATGAGTCAACTGATCCCACATGTTGGTTGACGGAGGCCGGCGAGTCGGCCGGCGACGCGCCATCGACAGACGGGTTGAGCTGCCCGGACCCGCCCGAAGGGCGACGTGGCGCGGGCACCGGAGCGGGACGCGCGCCGGGCGACGTGGCGGCCTCCAGCATCGCCTCCAGGTGCTCGGCGGGCACCCCCCAGCCGAACAGCGCGCCCTGGCCGAACCGGCAACCGGCGGCCACCACCGCGGCCAACTCGGTCGGGTTCGTCACCCCCTCGGCGATCACCTCCAGCCCCAGCTGGTGGCCCAGTCGCATGACGATGTCGACCATCGGGGCGAACGCGGGCCCGTCCTGGCCGACCGGGCGGACCGGTTCGTGTTCGGCGACCAGACTGTGGTCGATCTTGAGAATGTCGATCGGCAGTCGGCGCAGCTGCCCCAGCGAGGAGTAGCCGGCCCCGAAGTCGTCGAGTGCGATCCGCACGCCGGTCAACCGCAACGCGGTGAGCCGCCGGATCAGCTCGTCCAGGTCGGTGGCGACCGCGTGCTCGGTGACCTCCAGCACCAGCCGCTGCGGCGGCACGTGGTGGGCGCGCAGCGCCTCGGCGACCTGGACCACGTACGCCGGGGCGTGCAGCTCGCGCGGGGAGACGTTCACCGACACCCAGACGTCGTGCCCGTCCGCGAGCCACCGGGAGAGCTGATAGCAGGCCTGGTGCAGCACCCAGGCGCCGAGCGGGGCGATCATGCCGCACTCCTCGGCGAGCGGGATGAACTCGTCCGGACGGACGTTGCCCAGCTCGGGGTGGTGCCAGCGGAGCAGCGCCTCAGCGCCGACCGGCCGCACCGACGGCAGCGACGCCACCGGCTGGAACGCCAACCGCAGCTCGTCGCGGTCGATCGCCCCGCGCAGCTCGTGCTCCACCGTCGTACGTCGGCGCAGCAGTTGGTCGTACGCGGCGTCGTACCGCTCGATCCGGTTCTTACCCCGCTGCTTGGCGTAGCGCAGTGCCAGGTCGGCGTGGCGCAGCAGCAACTCCACGTCCGGCTCGTCGGCCCAGTCGGCCACCCCGATGCTCACCGACAGGAAGACCGGACCCTCCGGCTGGTCGTACGGCCGGTTGATCACCCCGAGGAGCCGCTCGGCGACCCGGTCCGCCTCGACCGGCCGGCCCTGCATGAGAACGGCGAACTCGTCGCCACCCAGCCGGGCGGCCACGTCGCCGGGGCGCAGGTTGCCGCGCAGCCGCCGACCCACCTCGGCCAGCACGGCGTCGCCCACGTCGTGGCCCCGCATGTCGTTGACGTTCTTGAAGCCGTCCAGGTCGAGGCCGAGCAGCACACACGGGTTGCGGTCCGCGGCGTTGCGGTGCAGCGCGCGCAGCAGCCCGCGCCGGTTGGCCAACGACGTCAGCGGGTCGGTGTGCGCCAGCTCACGGAAGTGCGCCTCCCGCTCGGCCAGCCGGCCCGCGTACCCCCGGACGTCGCGCAGCGTGAGGTACTGCCGGGCCACCAGGGCGAAACCCTCCACGCTGCCGGCCACGATGCCCGCCGCGGTGAACCGGCCGTCCTGGGCGAGGTGGTACATCGCCGAGGCGGCCATCGCGAGCATCGGGGCGACCGCGTACTCCCCGTCGCTGCCGACCAGGTCCAGGTCGATCTGCCCCGGTCGGTCGGCCCGGTAGACGGTGAGCGCGACGGTCAGCAGGCCGGCGGCGAGCACCGCCGCGCCGGTCAGCGCCATCGTCGGCCCGGCCTGGCAGAGGCCCGCGCTGAGACCCAGCCCACCGCAGGTGACCGCGCTGATGCCGGCGCCCAGCGCGGCGAGCCGTCGACGTGGCGTGGCGGCCCGGAAGACGACGATCACGACGAGCCCGGCACCGAGCGCGGCGCTCACCGTGGCAAGCAGAATCGCCGGGCAGGCCATCGGGGTGGCGGCACCGAGCAACCGGGTGGGCTCGGAGAAGAGCACCCAACCGACGAACCACAGGGCCGCCGCCATGACCAACCCGTCCAGGGCGAGTCGGGCCGTGCCCGCCGCGGTGGCGGCCACTCCGGGCAGCCGGAGCAGACCGGCCGCGAAGGCCAAGCCGCTCACCGCCGTGCCGATCGCCACAGTTGTCGCCCAACCGGTGCGCTGCCCCTGCTCGTGGGCCCAGTGGTCGTTCGCGCTGAGCACGGCGACAAGCCCGGCCAGGAGGCTGAGCAGGGCACCCCCGGCGGCCCCCGCGAGCAGCAGGTGCGCTGGTCGACGCGGCCCCGTCCGCCGCCGGGCGACGACGGTCAGCAGCGCGGCGGCCACCGCGGCGACGAGCCCGCTGAGCGCCGCGACAGCGACCATGGCCGGTGGAAAATGCACGCCTCCAAGAGTGCCGGATGGGCGCACGCAATGGGGGGCTGAGTGTGCATCTGTTGGGACACGGCAGATACGGGGGTGGGCCGGCGCGTCGACGGTGTCATGCTGGTATGCATGCCTGAGCTGCGGTCGAGGACTTCCACACACGGTCGGACGATGGCCGGCGCCCGGGCCCTCTGGCGGGCCACCGGGATGACCGACGACGATTTCGGCAAGCCGATCGTCGCCATCGCCAACAGTTTCACCCAGTTCGTGCCTGGTCACGTACACCTCAAGGACATGGGTGGCCTGGTCGCCGACGCGGTCGCCGAGGCCGGTGGAGTGGGCCGGGAGTTCAACACCATCGCGGTCGACGACGGCATCGCGATGGGCCACGGCGGCATGCTCTACTCGCTGCCCAGCCGTGAGCTGATCGCCGACGCGGTCGAATACATGGTCAACGCGCACTGCGCGGACGCCCTGGTCTGCATCTCCAACTGCGACAAGATCACGCCCGGGATGCTGCTGGCCGCGCTGCGGCTCAACATCCCGACGGTCTTCGTCTCCGGCGGCCCGATGGAGGCCGGCAAGACGATGGCGATCGAGGGCGTCGTGCACAGCAAGATCGACCTGATCGACGCGATGATCGCCTCCTCGAACGAGGCGGTCACCGACGAGCAGCTCGGCGAGATCGAGCGCTCCGCCTGCCCGACCTGCGGCTCCTGCTCCGGCATGTTCACCGCCAACTCGATGAACTGCCTGACCGAGGCCATCGGGCTCGCGCTGCCCGGCAACGGTTCGACGCTCGCCACCCACGCCGCACGCCGGTCGCTCTTCGTCGAGGCCGGGCGGACCATCGTGGAGATCTCCAAGCGGTGGTACGACGGCGACGACGACTCGGTGCTGCCGCGTACTGTCGCCTCCAAGGCAGCCTTCGAGAACGCGGTCGCCCTGGACGTGGCGATGGGCGGCTCCACCAACACCGTGCTGCACCTGCTCGCCGCCGCCCGAGAGGCGGAGATGGACTTCGGCGTCACCGACATCGACGCGATCTCCCGGCGGGTGCCGTGCCTGGCCAAGGTCGCGCCGAACTCGCCGAACTACCACATGGAGGACGTGCACCGGGCCGGTGGCATCCCGGCGATCCTCGGTGAACTGGACCGGGCCGGGCAGCTCAACCGGGACGTGCACGCCGTGCACTCCCCCTCGCTGGCACAGTGGTTGACCGACTGGGACGTGCGCGGCGGCTCCCCCACCCCGACGGCTGTCGAGCTGTTCCACGCCGCCCCCGGCGGGGTGCGCACCGTCGAGCCGTTCTCCACCACCAACCGGTGGTCGTCGCTCGACACCGACGCGGCAGGCGGCTGCATCCGGGACCGCGAGCACGCCTACTCCGCCGACGGCGGGCTGGCCATCCTGCACGGCAACCTGGCTCCCGAGGGCAGCGTGGTGAAGACCGCAGGCGTGCCGGACGACTGCCTGACCTTCCGCGGTCCGGCGAAGGTCTACGAGTCGCAGGACGACGCGGTGACCGCGATCCTCGCCAAGCAGGTCGTCGCCGGGGACGTGGTGGTCATCCGGTACGAGGGGCCCAAGGGCGGCCCCGGCATGCAGGAGATGCTCTACCCCACCTCGTTCCTGAAGGGGCGCGGGCTGGGTCGCTCCTGTGCGCTGCTCACCGACGGGCGTTTCTCCGGTGGCACCTCCGGGCTCTCGATCGGGCACGTCTCGCCCGAGGCGGCCTCCGGCGGGCTGATCGCCCTGGTCCGCGACGGCGACGAGGTCGTCATCGACATTCCGAGCCGGTCGATCGAGCTGAACGTGCCCGCCGAGGAGCTGGAGGCACGGCGGGTGGCCGAGGAGAAGCGCGACAGGCCGTACACCCCGACCGACCGGCAGCGCCCGGTGTCGGCGGCGCTGCGCGCGTACGCCTCGATGGCCACCTCGGCCAGCGACGGCGCCTACCGTCGCGTCCCGGAGTGACCACCGGGGCCTGACCGACGATCCTCGTTCCGTCCGAAGGCCAGGCAGGTCGGGAGCTGCGGCGAGGAGGCGTACGCCGTCGTCGTGCCGGTGCACGGTGCCGCAGGCACGGGTGGAGCGCACGGTGATCAGCGCGATGACGGAGGTACGCGACGCCGCCCGCGCCGCGACACTCGCTCGCCGCTCCGGTACGCCTGCCCGGTCGGCCCGAGCACGTCGTCGTCGGCGACGAACCGGTCGCCGTATGGGGTGCACCCGCATGGCCCGGCCCTCGCCTTCCCCTTGCCGCCTGGCCAGCTACGTACGAGCAACCGCCACCTTCCGCTGAGGCTTCGGTGGTGGCTCGGGAGTCCTCGGACACCCACCCGTCTCGGGCTGCGCTCCACAGCTGCGGCCAATCGGCCCGCAACATGGCTCGCTCGCGCCGGCTTGGGTGGCCTTTTCGTGGTTTACTCGCAGGAACGAGCTTGTAACCGCCCACCAGGCAGGGCCTGACGACCAATGTTGCTGAGTTTCCGCTTCGCCAACCATCGCTCGTTCCGCGACGAGCATCAGCTCAACCTGACGCCGGTCTACAGCGATGCCAACGAGACCGACGAATCGGCTCCGAACGCGCTGCAGGTCGTCGGCATCTTCGGTGCCAACGCGTCCGGCAAGTCGAACTGCCTCGGCGCCTTGGCGTCCATGCGGGAGATGGTCGTGGAGTCGGACCGGGCGGTCGAACCGGGCGTGGGCTTGTCCCGAGAGCCGTTCCGGCTTGATCCGGAGAGCCGCACGCAACCCTCCCGGTACGTGGTGGACCTTGTGCTCGCCGGAGTCAGGCATACCTACGGCTTCCAGATCGACGACGACGGGGTGCGGGAGGAATGGCTCTACCACTATCCGTTGGGGCGTCGGCGGCGCGTGTTCGAGCGCGACGGCGATGTCTTCGCGTGGGGTGAGGAGTCCGGGCGGCGTAGCGATCTGGAGCAGATTGCCGGGATCACCGCGCCGACAGCTCTCTTTCTCAGCACGGTCGCCCGCTTCGGTCACAGCCGGCCCGAGCCCGATCCGACCAACCCGCAGCCACTGCACGAAACCTACAGGTGGTTCTTCCTGGCGGGCCAACGCACCGATCCCAATTCCGGGCTGACCGCCCTCGACGCCGGCGGCAGGTTCGACACCGAACATGGTCGCCGGCTGGTCGTCGGTCTTCTACAGGCCGCAGACGTGGGGATCGTCGACATGGTCGTCTCCTTCGGGCCGGACGACGAAGGGTCGGCGTGGTCCGATTCGCCCGCCCGGGGGATGCGCGAGCGGGTGAGGAGGGCCGCAGCGTGGGCGCTGCGTCCGCCACGCGTTCAGTTCGCGCACCAGGGCCCACACGGCACCGTGCTGCTCGGCCTACAGGACCAGTCAGCCGGAACCCGGCAACTATTGACGCTGGGCCTGCACGCCGCTGCGATGCTGCACTCGGGCGCAACAATGCTGATCGACGAGATCGACGCCAGTCTGCACCCGATCCTGACCGCGAAACTCATCAGCCTGTTCCGTAGCCCCAAGGCGAACCCCCTGGGCAGTCAGCTCATCTTCACCAGCCACGACGCCGCACTGCTGGGCACGCTGGACGCGGAGGAAATCTTGCGGCGCGACGAGATCTGGTTCGTGGAGAAGGATGACGAGGGTGCCTCCTCCCTGTATCCGCTGACCGACTTCAAGCCGCGCAAGGAGGGCGAGAACCGCCAACGGCGATACCTCAATGGCAACTACGGAGCGGTTCCGGACCTTTCGACGTATCTGTTCGAGCAGGCGCTCGCGGCACGAGGACCGGTGGATGGCGAAGCGACAGACTGACCAGCAGCAGCGCAACGGTCGGACGAGAATCGGCACCACCCGCGAAACCGACCTTCGTCGCAGGGTCTCCGTCAGGGAGCAGCGACAGACCATCCTCGCAGTCACCAACGGTGCAGCGACTGAACGGGTCTACCTCGAAGGGCTCCGGCATGAGCCGTGGCTGGTGCACCGCCTCGTCGTGGCGGTGGAGAAAGGCTCGCCCATCGACGCGGTCCGAGGCGCGGCTCGACGGCGTGACGCCAACGACTTCGATCAGGCGTACGTCGTCTGCGACGTCGACCACTACCCACCGGAGCTCTCAGAGCGAGAAGCGCAACGACATGCCGTGACTCTTCTCTGGTCGAAACCCTGCTTCGAAGTCTGGCTCATCCTGCACCTGGACTCGTGCACCCGTTATCTGGAAGACGCCGAGAGGGCGGCTGCCCTGCTTCGCAAGTATCTTCCCCACTGGAACAAGACCAGACCCGACTTCACCGACTTCCGCAACGGCATCGAGGCCGCCATCGGACGAGCCCAGACGCTTCCCCCTCCGCCTGCGGCAAACCCGTCCACCGCGGTGTGGCGGCTGGCGCTGGCTCTTCGTTAACAGGGGCAGTGCTCGGGCCAAAGGCGGTATCCCCGGATGGACGACGTGGGCTAGCGTGTCGTCGGTCTACTGGGGATCGCCCCAGATTCCTACGGGGGAAGGCATGTACGTGTCTCTGTGGAAGAAGCCCGCACTGGTGGCGGCCTCGGCGCTCACCGCGATCGCTGTCTCCGCCTGCGGCGTGACGTCCGGCGCGTCCGAGGCGCCGAAGCAGGCGAGCGCGCTGGAACTGATGGCCAGTGACATGAAGGGGTCGTTGCAGAAGACGGTCGAGGTCACCGACAAGACCGACTCGGTGACCGTGACGATGACGGGCACGATGGGTGGCCAGAAGATCTCGATGCAGGGCTTCCTGGACCTGGCCGACCCGGCCAAGGCCGAGATGAAGATGACGAACCCGGATGGCACCACGGCCGTCGTTCGAATGATCGGCGCGGTGTTCTACGTCGAGATGCCCGCGGAGAAGCGCGAGGGCCTGGGCGGGAAGCGCTGGATGAAGATGGACCTGACCGGCCTGAGCGAGATGGCGGGCACGAGCTTCAGCAAGCAGTTCGAGGACGCCGACCCGGTCAACCAGGTCAAGACGCTGCTCGCCCTCGAGGGCACGACGGTCGTCGGGCAGGAGACGGTGAACGGGGTGCCGACGGTCCACTACACCGTCACCACCCCCGTGGCGACCTACCTCAAGCAGATCGACGCCATGCGCCGTGAGTCCACCGAGGAGACGCTTGCCGCGCAGGGCGTCAAGGAACTGAAGATCGACCTGTGGGTCGACGAGCAGTACCGGCCGCGTCGGGCCGGCCTGTTGATGGGCAAGATGGGCGACATGGTGATCGACTACACCGACTACGGCAAGGCGGTGACCATCGAGACGCCACCGCCGGCCGAGACCGCCGATTTCGCCGAGATGCTGAAGGGCCTGACCGCTACCCGCTGATCAGTTGCGCAAGGCCAGCTGGTTGCCCCAGCGCCGTAACGACGAGGCCCCCGGCGTGCGCCGGGGGCCTCGCTCTTCACTCAGGTGACATTTACAGGGTCACGACGGCATCCTCGGCGAGGGTGAACAGCCCGGCGTCCAGGGTGATCGTCTTGAGCTTGGTGCCCTTCGGAACGTCGAAGAAGACGTTCGCGGTCACCGAGTTGCCCGGATTGATCTCATCGAGGAAACCCTGTCCGTCATCATTGCCGTAGATCCCGGCCTCGCCGTCAACCTCGTACTTTCGGCCACTCCCGTCCTGCGCGGAGATACTGCCGTCGGCGTGGAAGCTGTGCGCCTTCTTAGTAACGTTCTTGACCGTCACGCTGACTCTGCAGAACGCGCCCTGCGCCTTGGTGTTGAGGAACTCACTGCCCACCTTCGCGATCCCACATTTCACGCTCTTGACGGTGAACTCGAAATCACCGCCGCGCACCTTGTCGCCGATGCTGGCCGCTTTGGGCTTCGTTTCTGCGGGAGTCGCCGAAGTCTTGGCCGGTGTGGGTACGACCGCCTCGTCTGCCAGCGGCGCCGGGCTCGCAGCGGCGCTGTTCGTGGCGACGGGCGCATCACTGCCAACGGCGGCGGCGTCAACCTTCTTGTCATCGGCGGTAAGACTGACCACCATGGCGCTGCCACAGCAGAGCACCACGATGGCGCCGATCCCGATGAGAGTGGGCAACAGCCAGGACGCCCGCTTCTTCGGGGTAGGCGTTGGCGGGTACTGGTTGGGCGGAGGCGGAGACTGACCTACCGACGGCGGCGGGAACTGCCCAGCGTGCACCTGCGAGAACTGAGCCGTCGGCGGCATCGGCGGCTGGCCAACGGGCGACTGATTCTGGTTGGGCTCATTGGGGGCCGTCATCGAGTGGTGTCTCCCAGTTCGTTGATTGGCGCTACCGGCGCAAGAAGCGGAGTGATTTGCACAGTGCCATAGGTGCCGCAGGAACCAGCCCTCCGGTCGGTCCGGAATCAAACGACGAGGCAGCTCGGGAAAGCACCCGCTTCGGTGAGTTGATTGTCAGCCGTTTAGACATTCGCCGAACTCCGTGCAGCAGAGACCGCAGCGCGTCCCAGTGACGCCCTGCTCGGACATGCAACGTAACGACACCTCTTCAACGCCGATCCGGCACAGCCGGCAGACACGGTGGCGGCGCAGTCAACTACCAGACAAAAACGCGGCAAGAGACCGAACCTACGAGTCAAATTCCTCTCTCCGACGGCCGGCTATGGCCGGCCGGGTCGCCTGCCATTCGACTGGGTCAACTCTTTCGGTTCGTACGCGTCGACGGTCACGCCACTTATCACCCCGGCGCGCGAGTAACTTCTCGTACCACCGCCTTCACGAGGAGTTATCCCATGGCTGAGGAGACCTGGCTTGCTGCCCGCCTGATTCCCACATCGGGCATCAACGGAGCGGACGAACAAGAACGTCGGGCAACCTCTGCCTTACTTGCAGTCATGAGCGCGGTCCGGGAGTTCGGACGCGTCCTGACCCAGTCCTTCGGTGCGCCGGCCGGGACTGTGCAGACCTTCATCGAGGTCCCCTTCAATATCGGTAACCAGCAGTACTTCCCTGATGGCCTCATCCGCGTCACTCGGGGACAGCGACAATGGACCGCGCTGGTGGAGGTGAAGACCGGGAGCAACGCGCTGAAGCCTGAGCAATTGGAGGCTTACCTGGACATCGCCCGGGAACAGGGCTTCGACGCTCTCATCACTATCTCCAACGAGATCGCCCCCGTCCCGGGTCAGCACCCGACCGCCGTCGACCGACGGAAGTTGCGCAAGATCGCGTTGTACCACCTGCCCTGGACGGAGATCCTGACCCAGGCCGTGATTCAGAAGGAATATCGCGGTGTCGCCGATCCGGACCAGGCATGGGTCTTGGGTGAATTGATCAGGTACCTAGAGCACCCGCGTTCCGGAGCACTGGAGTTCAGCGACATGGGGCCGACATGGGTGCAGGTACGCGAGGGGGTGTCGGCTGGGACCCTCAGGGCCACCGACAGTGGCGCGGCAGAGGTGGCCGGCCGCTTCGACGCCTTGATCCGCTACGCCTGCCTGCGACTCGGCCGGCAGTTGGGCACTGACGTCACTCCCGCGCTGAGCCGACGTGACCTCGCCGATCCCACCGCGCGCACACAGGCTCTGGTCAGCCAACTCGTTACCACCGGAACCCTGGCCGGCGGCATCAGAATTCCAGGTGCGGTCGGCCCTCTCCAGGTCATGGCGGATCTGCGTGCGGGTCAGATCGTCTGCCACGTCGATGTCGACGCCCCTCGCACCGGCAGGTCCACCACAAGGGTGAACTGGCTAGTCCGACAACTGAGGGACGCGCCGGAGACAGTACGGATCGAAGCGTTCGCGATGCACGCCCGAGGGACTGGTGCGACGGATCTCCTACGCCGAGTCCGAGTCGAGCCGACGGTTCTCATCAGCGATCCCAGCCGCGAGCTACGAGCGTTCCGGGTCGCCCAGAGTGCAGTGGCGGGATCGAAACGCGGCAGCGGACGGGGCGCATTCATCGACTCGGTGCTGCATGCGATCGACGACTTCTACGAGCAGATCATCCAGAACCTGAAGCCGTGGATGCCCACGGCGCCGCGTCTCCGTACGCCAGAGGACATCATGCCTGTGCAGCCGGTCGCCGTGAGCCTCGTGTCCACCGCCATGTCCTCCCAGGACAACCCGGAGTTCGGGTCCACACCAGCGGTCGGTGGTCCTGATAGTGGGGGCCAGTCGGACGATTGAGTTCGGAGACGTTCAGCAACCGAAGTGAACGAATGTGACAGCCGCCCCGACGATCTCGATCTGAGTAGAGATCGGGGCCCGATCCACGAATCAGGACGGCGCCCACGGTCCGCTGACGAACTGGCCGTTGGCAGCGAACGGACTGACGTTGGGCAGGCACCCGCCCAGGCCCATCGTCTGGGTCATCATGACCGGCGCCGGCCTGCCGCGACCGCCGCACTTCATGTGGTTGAAGCCGAGGAAGTGGCCGAACTCGTGATTGATCACGCCGGCGTGGTACTCGTCGATGCTGACCGGATATCCCGGTGAGCCCTGGAGCCAGCGGCGCAGATTGATCATGATGGTCTTGCCGTACTTGCAGGAGTAGACGCCCTCGGTGTCGACGCCGCTCGCGCCGCAGAGCCGGTCCACTGTCCTCGGTGTCGCGAGCCGTACGTCGACGTCGAACGTTGAGGTGCCGACCCGCTGGAAGGACCAGGACGCCCGGTTCAGGTCTACCGCGGCGTTGGTCACTGGGTGCTGAGCCGAGGTGGCCCACCCGTTCGGAGCGGCAAGCACCTCCTCGATGCTCGCGGCGAACCGGGCCGGCTTCCAGGCGGGGATGTCACCCCAGGCGATGCCCTTCTCCACCGAGACGCTGTAGCGCACCCGCTTCTTGCCCTTGCCGATCACGCGACCGTTTCCGGTGGCGGTGGTGAAGGTGCCAGTGGCCCTGGTGGGGATCTGCTCGTCGCCCGGGATCCTCGCGGTGGGGCTGGAGGTCGGACCCGGCGTGGAACTTTGCGCAGTAGGGCCGGAGCGTGGGAGTTCGGCCTGCCCGGATGCGGGTGCCGTCGGGCCGCAGGCTGCGGTCGTCAACACCACTGCTATCGACATCGGCACCAGCAGCCGTCCGTTGATCCGCACGTCGAAACCTCCAGGAGCGATCACGGGTCGGTGAGGAACACCGGGAGGCTACGTGACTTCAGGTAAGGAAATTGTGAGGACGACCGGCAGCAGGACACGGTCAATACGGTGCATTTCCGGCGCGTTGTACAGGGTTGATGACGCTGGGTATCAGGGCAGGCGAGGTCAGGCGGCCGCGACGACGTGGTCGATCACCAGGTGGGCGGCGCCGGTGATGCCGGTGTCCTGGCCGGCGGCGACCCGTTCGATGAGCAGTGTCTGGGTGGCCAGGGGGAGGCACCGCTCGTAGAGGGTGGCCCGCATGCTGGCCAGCAGCGGCTCACAGTCGGCGAGCCGACCACCGATGGCCACCACCTGCGGGTTGAAGAAGTTGACCACCACGGCCAGGATCTCGCCGACGGCCCGGCCGGCCTGCCGGGCGAGGGCGGTGGCCTGCCGGTCACCGTCGTCGATCAGGCGGATCACCCCGGTCAGGTCGGAGACCGGTACGCCCTGACCGCGGAGCGCGGTGACAAGCGCGGCGCCGCTGGCGACCGCCTCCAGGCAACCGGCGTTGCCGCAGGTGCACGGAGGCGCGGGGTCGGCCACCACCCGGCAGTGGCTGATGTCCCCGGCCGAGCCCTGTGCGCCCCGGTGCAACCGTCCACTGGAGATGACGCCGGAGCCGATCCCGGTGCCCGCCTTGATGTAGACGGCGTGGTCCAACTCGGGGTGCGCGGTGCGGTGCGCGCCGAGCGCCATCAGGTTGGCGTCGTTGTCCACGATGACCGGCACGTCGACTCGGCCGGCGCAGAACGCGGCGACGTCGAAGCCGTTCCAGCCGGGCATCCGCGACGGGCTGACGATCCGCCCGGTGGCGTGCTGCACCGGACCGGGGATCCCGATGCCGATGCCCCGGAGCGCGCCGACCGCCGCGCCACCCGCCAGCGCCGAGCCACCCGCCACCGGATCGCTGGCGACAAGCGTGGCGACCTCGGTCAGCAGCGCGCCGAGCACCGCCTCCGGGCCGTCCTCGATGCGGACCGGCAGGGTGCGGGCCCGGACCACCCGCCCCGATAGGTCCAGTGCGCCGACCCGGGCGTGGTGCGCGCCGAGGTCGATGGCACCGACCACGGCCCCGCCGGTGGGAACGGCGAGCTGGCGGGGCCGCCGGCCACCCCGGGACCGCCCGGCGCCGGTCTCCTCCAGCAACCCCTGGCTGATCAACGCCTCGACCCGCTGGGAGACCGTCGAGGGAGACAGCCCGGAGAGGCGGGACAGGTCGGCTCGACTGACGGCGGCTCCGGTGGCCACCCAGCGCAGCAGCTCGCGGGGGCCGCCCCGGAGGACATCGCGTGGCGCGTCGTCAATCGTCACGTCAGGTTCTTAGCACCCGCAGTTAGTTCAAGCAACCTGTTGACTTAGTTTCCTGGCTACCTTTAGATGGCGCTGTTGGTTCGATATGAACCTAACTTAGTTTGCGCATCGAATGAAGTGGGAGCAGCCCGGTGGCAGCGGAGACGACGGGTGAGGACCGACCGATGGTGTCGGTACGCGGCCTGCACAAGTGGTTCGGTCCGCTGCACGTGCTCAAGGACATCGACCTCACGGTGGCCGCCGGCGAGGTGGTCGTCGTGGTCGGGCCCTCCGGCTCCGGCAAGTCGACCCTGTGCCGCTGCCTCAACCGGCTGGAGACAGCCGGGCAGGGCAGCATCGAGATCGACGGTGAGCCGCTGCCCGCCGAGGGCCGCGCGTTGGCCCGGCTACGCGCCGATGTGGGCATGGTCTTCCAGTCCTTCAACCTCTTCGGCCACAAGACGGTGCTGGACAACATCACCCTCGGCCCGACCCGGGTCCGCCGGATCCCCCGACCCGAGGCACGGCAGCAGGCGATGACCCTGCTGGAGCGCGTCGGCATCGCCGACAAGGCGAACCACCATCCGGCCCAACTCTCCGGCGGGCAGCAGCAGCGGGCCGCGATCGCCCGGGCCCTGGCGATGCAGCCGAAGGTGCTGCTCTTCGACGAGCCGACCTCGGCCCTCGACCCGGAGATGGTCAACGAGGTGCTCGACGTGATGGTCTCCCTGGCCGCCGAGGGGATGACCATGATCGTGGTGACCCACGAGATGGGCTTCGCCCGTCGCGCCGCCGACCGGGTGGTCTTCATGGACGACGGCCGGATCGTCGAATCCGGCGCTCCCGACGACTTCTTCGCAGCCCCGCGCACCGAGCGGGCCCGCGACTTCCTATCCAAGATCCTCCAGCACTAGCCCCCATTGGGAGGGTGTCATGTCAGTCCTCAAGATGAGCTTCACCGGGCGGCGGTCGCTCGCCCTCGCCGCCACCGCGGTGGCGGTGACCCTCGCCGCCGCCGGCTGCGGCGGTGACAGCGGTGGCAGCACGCCGGCGCTGCCCGGCAACCCCGGCCTGGGCGGCGACGGCGTGGTGGCCCAGTCGGTGTACGACGCCGCCCCGGTCGCCACCGACGCGGACATCCCGGCCGGTTCCACGATGGAGGCGATCCGCAAGCGCGGCTACCTGAACATCGGTGGTTCCCTGGACGCACCGCTGCTCGCCCAGCAGAACCCGGTCAGCGGCACCATCGAGGGCTTCGACGCCGACATGGCGAAGCTGCTGGCGAAGTACATCATCGGCAAGCCCGAGGTGAAGACGACGACGATCGGCACCCAGACCCGGGAGGCCATGCTCCAGGCGAAGTCGGTCGACGCCGTCTTCCAGACATACACGATCACCCCGCAGCGGGCCAGCCAGGTCGCCTTCGCCGGGCCGTACCTCACCTCCGGCCTCGCCGTCGGGGTGCGCAAGGACGAGACCTCGATCAAGAGCGTCAAGGACCTCGCCGGCAAGACCGTGATCGTCGGGGCGAACACCCCCGCCGTCACCGCGCTGCCCTCCGCCGCTCCCGGCTCGAAGCAGATCGCCTTCGGCACCGACCCGCAGGCCCTGCAGGCGCTGCTGCAGAAGCGCGGCGACGCGTACGTGCAGGACTTCACGCTGCTCGCCTCGGGCGCCAAGGCCAACCCGGGGATGAAGGTGGTGGGCGAGCCGTTCACCACGGAGGCGTACGGCATCGGCCTCAACAAGGAGGACGCGCAGTTCAAGGAGTTCGTCAACAACTGGCTGAAGAAGATCCAGGCCGACGGCACGTGGGCGAAGGTCTGGGAGGGCACCCTCGGCTCGGTGGTGGAGGGTGGGGCGCCCACCCCGCCCGCCCTCGGCTCCGCCGACGGCTCCTGAGCAGCCTCTCGTACCGATGGAAGCCCTCACCGCCCACCTGAGCGCGCTTGGCCACGGCCTGGTCACGACCGTCGAACTGACAGTCGTGACCACCGTCGGCGCGATGCTGCTGGGCATCTTCGTGGCCACCCTGCGGATCGCCCCCGTTCCGCTGCTGCGCGCCATCGGCACCGCGTACGTCGAGGTGTTCCAGAACCTGCCGCTGCTGGCCCTGCTGGTGCTCTTCGTGTTCGCGCTGCCCACCATCGGCATCACGTTCCCGCTGTTCACCTCCGCCGCGATCGTCATCGCGGTGTACGAGGGGGCGTACCTGGCCGAGGCGATCCGCGCCGGGATCAACACGGTGGGTGTGGGCCAGGCCGAGGCGGCCCGCGCCATCGGGCTCACCTTCGGCCAGTCCCTGCGGCACGTGATCCTGCCGCAGGGACTCCGGGCGGTGATCCAGCCGATCGGCAACATCTGCATCGCGCTGCTGATGAACACCTCGCTTGCCGCCGCCGTCGGCGTGGTCGAGCTGACCCAGGCGGCGAACAACGTGAACCTCGTCGAGGCGCAACCGATCGCTGTCTTCACCGGCGCGGGCCTCGCCTACATGCTGCTGGCGCTGATCATCGGTCAGGTCACCGGCCTGCTGGAACGAAGGCTGGCGATCGTCAGATGAACAAGACGCAACAGATCCTCTTCGACGAGCCCGGCCCCCGCGCCCGACGGCGGATCCGGATCGCCACCGTGCTGGGCGCCGTTCTCCTGGCCGGCGTCCTGGTCGCGGCCGTCCACAGGTTCGCCAGCCACGGCGAGCTTGCCGCCGCCCGGTGGGAGCCGTTCACCACCTGGCCCATCTGGCGGTACCTGCTCAACGGCCTGTGGGCCACGCTGCGCGCCGCCGCCGCGACCGCCGTGCTCAGTGCCGCGCTCGGACTGCTCCTGGCCCTCGGCCGACTGTCGACGCACCGACCGCTGCGCTGGCTGGCCGGCGCGTACGTGGAGATCTTCCGGACCGTCCCCACCCTGCTGCTGATCTACGTGACGTTGTTCGCCCTGCCACAGTACGGGCTGAACTTCCCGCTGTTCTGGAAGCTCGTGGTGCCGCTCGTGGTCTCCAACTCGGCGGCGTTCGCGGAGATCTTCAGGTCCGGCATCCTGGCCCTGGACCGTGGCCAGACCGAGGCCGGCCTCGCGGTCGGGCTGCGCCGCGGGCAGGTGATGGCGCTCGTGGTCCTGCCGCAGGCGCTGCTCCAACTCGCCCCGTCCCTGGTCAGCCAACTGGTCGGACTACTCAAGGACACCTCGCTCGGCTTCGTGGTCAGCTACACCGAACTGCTCTACAGCGGGCAGGTGCTCGCCTCGTACACCCACCTGCTGATCCAGACGTTCCTGGTGGTGGCGCTGATCTACCTGGTGGTCAACGCCTCGCTGTCGAAGTTCGCCCGCGTACTCCAGGCCCGTAACGGCCGCTTCGGCGGCCGGCGCGGACGGCGGACCGCCGACCTGCCCCCGCCGCTTCTCGAAGGGAACACACCCCGGTGACCATCTTCCGCTACGCCGAGCTGGCCCGGGTGGTGCGCAACGGCTTCGTGGAGAGCCGGCACTACGGCAGCGTCGTGGTGCTCGCGCCGGACGGAAGGATCGCCCTCGCCGCAGGCGTACCCGACGAGCCGGTGCTCCCCCGCTCCACCCTCAAGCCGGTGCAGGCACTCGCCTGCCGGATCGCGGCGGGCGACGAACTGACCGGCCCGGCGCTGGCCCTCGCCGCCGGCAGCCACACCGGCGACGACCGACACGTCGAGGTGGTTCGGGCGATGCTTGCCGGTGCGGGCCTGACCGAGGACGCGCTCGGCTGCCCGGTCGACTGGCCCGAGGACGAACCGACCAGGGACCGGCTGATCCGGGCCGGCGGACAGCGCGACCGGATCCGGATGAACTGCTCCGGCAAGCACGCCGCGATGCTTGTCGCCTGCGTCGCCCGGTCCTGGAGCACCCACGACTACCTCGATCCGCAGCACCCGCTCCAGCGGGAAACGGCCGCCGCCGTGGCCCGCCTGGCCGGCACGCCGATCGCGCACCACGCGGTCGACGGCTGCGGCGCGCCGCTGTTCGGCCTGCCGCTGACCGGCCTGGCCCGCACCTTCCAGGCGCTGGTCACCGCGCCCGCCGGGAGCGACGAGGCGCTTGTCGCGCACGCCATGCGCCACTACCCGGAGTACGTCGGCGGCTGGCACGGGCACCCCAACACCGACCTGATGCGGGCGCTACCCGGCGTCCTCGCCAAGGGCGGCGCCGAGGGCGTCCTCGCGGTGGCCGCGCCCGACGGTCACGCGGTGGCCGTGAAGGCGATCGACGGTTCCCCCCGGGCCACCACCGCCATCGCCCTCGCCGCCCTGGACGCCGTCGGCGTACCGGTCGGTGGGGCCGACGCGCTGCGCCAGGTGCCGGTGCTCGGCGGCGGTCAACCAGTCGGCGCCGTCACGGCCGTCATCGACTGGACCACATCATCGTCTCGGACCGAAGCGGCATCGCCTCGCACGAAGAAGGAAGAGTCATGAGCACATTCGAGATCTGCATCGACAGCGTCGAGGGGGCCGTCGCCGCCGAGGAGGCCGGCGCCGACCGGGTGGAGCTGTGCTCCGCGCTCTTCGACGGCGGGTTGACCCCCAGCCTGGGCACCATCGAGACGACCCTGCGGGCGGTCAGCCGGATCCGGGTGCACGTGATCGTCCGTCCCCGGGCCGGCGACTTCATCTACTCGCCGTTCGAGCTCGAGGCGATGGAGCGCGACGTGCGGGCCGCGGTGGCGGCCGGTGCGCACGGCATCGTGATCGGCGCGCTGACCGCCGAGGGTGACGTCGACGTGCCGACCACCCGCCGGCTGATCGACGCCGCTGGCGACACCAGCATCACCTTCCACCGGGCCTTCGACATGACCCGCGACCCGCACGCGGCGCTGGAGCAGCTCATCGAGCTGGGCGTCCAGCGGGTGCTCACCTCGGGTCAGGAGGTCAGCGTGCTGGAGGGTGCTCCGCTCATCGCCGATCTGGTGCGCCGGGCCGCCGGCCGAATCGTCATCATGCCGGGCGGTGGCATCACCCCGCGCAACATCGCCCGGATCGTCGAGGCGACCGGCGCCGACGAGTACCACTTCGCGGCCCTGGTCAGCTCGGACAGCCCCGCCGTGCACCGCAACCCGGCGCCGCTGATGGGCGGCAGCCTCAACCGCCCCGAGTACGAGCGCTCGGGCACCTCGGGCACCCTGGTCGGCCAGGTGCTGGCCGCCGCCCGCGCCTGACCGCCGGCTCGTGCCCCGACCGTGATGATCGTGCTCGATCCATGACGTAATGGCCTCCTACGCCGGGGAGGCCACTACGTCCATGGTCGAGCACGATCATGGGAGGTCAGCTAACCGGTGGCGAGGTTGATGGCGACGCCGATCGGAATGGACGCCGCGAGCCCCACGACCAACCACCAGAGCTGCTCCCGCCTGGCCCTCCGCTGCGCCGACTGAAGGCCGCCCTGGATCTGGGTCAGGGTGTTCGCCATCATCATCAGGTCCTGGTCACCGCCGGTCCGCTCGCCCGTGAGCGACCGCCGCATGCCGTGGCGGCGGAGCCGGCTCGTCGTCGACAACGTCAGCTGATCCCTGCGAACGCGACGCGACGGGAACCGAACCGACCCGGGACCCCGGAAGTCGTCGCCAGCGTCGCCGTAGTCACCGTCGTCCTCCGGATCCTCGCGCGGCTCGATGCTGAGGTAGACGCCGGCCCGATGCAGGCGCGGCCAGCGCCGCGTCTGGCGGTCCTCCCACCAGAGGCCACCGCCGGCGGCCAGCAGAACGAGGTTCACGACGATCGCGCCGATCGCCCACCCGTCCGGGACGAAGAAGCCGACGGCACCGACGGGGACGGCCGCCAGGATGAACGCCTTCGCCGCAGCCGTGCCCCTGATCCCCCGCATGCCTGTCATTGAACCGGCCCTGCCCGGTAGCCAGGGTCCGTGCTATCCGAAACGCGACAGAACGACCCTCGCCCGCGTCCCCGCAGCTTCGCTCCGAGCACCCCTCGATCTTGCACTTCCTGCGCCGACACAACAGGCATCCCACCCATATCGACAACAGAAACCGCAAGATCGGCGAGAGGGGGCGGCGAGGGCGCGGGGGGAGGGGGCGCGGGGGGTTAGGGCAGGTCGTTTATGCAGCGGAGCGCTGGGCGGGTGACTAGTGCTGTTGGGTTCAGCGGTCTGGCCGCGTGGACGGTGAACGTCGTGGACTCGCCTGGCAGCAGTGTGATGAGGGCGGTGTCCACGGTGGCCGAGGCGTCCAGGCGGTCCGGGAAGAGCGTCAGGTCGCGCAGAACCGTGCGGGCCGTCACCCGTACCCGCTGCCCGCCGTCGACATGCTCGACCATCGCGTCCCAGGCCGCCGTCGGCCAGTCGATCTCCCGGTCCTCGGCGAAGAACCATAGGGCCCGCTCCGCGGTGGCACCGGCCTCCGCGACGAGCAACTCCCGGCGGCCGTCGTCCGGCCGCGCCAGGTCCGCCGGCAGCGCCAGCACCACCGAGGAGTACGCCGGGACGTCGAGGTCGACCGAGGTCTTCGCCCTCGGCTCCCGGGTGAGGGTGAACCGGGTGACCGCGGCTGGCGCGGTCCACGCCTCGGCGGTCTCGTTGACCGCGACAAGCGCCAGACCACCGTCGCGGGGCTGCACGGTGAGGAGTCGGTCGGCGTACGCGTGGCGCAGCGCGTACCACAGGGGTTTGCGGCGGCCGTCGCCGTCGACGGCCGACCAGGAGGTCACCGGCCAGCAGTCGTTGAGCTGCCAGACGATGGTGCCCGCGCAGACGTCCCGGTGAGAGCGGAAGTGCTCCACCCCGAGCTGGATCGCCCGGGCCTGGTTGAGCTGCGTCAGGTAGTGCCAGTCGTCGAAGTCGGCCGGGGTGGGCAGGTGCGCGTCGAGGCCGCGCTGGAGCTTGGCGTCACCGCCGGTCGCCTTCTGGTGGTGCGCCATGCCCGGTGAGTCGTGCGCCAGGGGTTCGTCACTGAGCGCCCGCCGCAGCGTGGCGTACGCCGGTGGGGCCTGGTAGCCGAACTCGGCGACGAAGCGTGGGACGTACTCCCGGTACTTCGTGTAGTCGTCGGTGTTCCACACGTCCCAGATGTGGGTGGTGCCGTGCGCCGGGTCGTTGGGGTGGATCGCCTCGCTGCCCGACCACGGGCTGCCCGGCCAGTACGGGCGGGTCGGGTCCAGCTCGTCGACGATCCGGGGCAGCACGTCGAGGTAGTAGCCGCGCCCCCAGGTGCGCCCGGCGAGGGCCTGCTGCCAGTCCCAGTCGTGCCAGCCCCAGATGTTCTCGTTGTTGCCGGTCCAGAGCACCAGCGACGGGTACGGCGCGAGCCGGGTCACCTGCTCGGCGGCCTCGGCGGCCACCTCGGTGCCGAACGGCTCCTCCTCCGGGTACGCGGCGCAGGCGAAGAGGAAGTCCTGTTGGACGAGGAGCCCCCGCTCGTCGGCGAGGTCGTAGAAGTCCGCCGACTCGTACCGGCCGCCGCCCCAGACCCGCAGCAGGTTGACGTTGGCGCCGGCTGCCTGGTCGAACCGTTCGGCCAGCCGGGCCCGGGTGATCCGGGTGGGGAACGCGTCGTCCGGGATCCAGTTGACCCCGCGGACGACTACCGGCACGTCGTTCACCGACAACGAGAACGGGGTGCCGTGCTCGTCGGGTGTGGTGTCCAGCCGTACCGAGCGGAAGCCGATCCGGTGCGACCACCTGTCAAGCGTGTCGCCGTCCGGTGCGTGCACCGTCACCTCGATCGGGTGGCGCGCCTGGTCGCCGTACCCCCGGGGCCACCACAGCGCGGGCTCGCGGACGGTGAGGGTCAGCACGGCCGTGCGCTGCCCGGCCGGGACGACCACCTCGGCGCGGGCGCCGGCCACGGCGGCGCGGACGGTCAGCGGGACGTCCGCGACCCGCTCGATGTCGACGTGCACCTCGACCCGGCCGTCCCGACCGTCCATGGTGACGAGTGGACGGACGGTGGCCAGCCTCGCGGTCGACCACGCGTGCAGGCTGATCTCCTGCCAGATGCCGGCGGTGACCAGGGTCGGCCCCCAGTCCCAGCCGAAGTTGCAGGCCATCTTGCGGATGAAGTGGAACGGCTCCGGGTAGGCGTTAGGCCGGTCACCGAGCCGCTCCTGCTGCGCCTCGGCGTAGCGGTACGCGGAGTCGAACCGCACCGTCAGGTCGTTGTCGCCGTCGCGCAGCATCGGTCGGACGTCGAACCGGTAACCGCGGTGCATGTTCGCGGTGCGGCCGACCTCGACACCGTTGAGGGTGATCGTGGCGACGGTGTCCAGGCCGGCGCAGACCAGGTCGACGCGGTCGTCGTCGCCCGCCCGGTGCACGACTGTGGTCCGGTAGACCCAGTCGGTGCGCCCGATCCAGGCCACCGACCGCTCGTTGTCGTCCAGGTAGGGATCGTCGATCAGCCCGGCGGCGAGCAGGTCGGTGTGCACGCAGCCCGGCACGGTCGCCGGCACGGATCGGCCGGCGACCTCCTCGGGCACCTGCGCTCCGGGGGCCGCCCGCAGGGTCCAACCGTCGTAGAGTGCCTGTCGGCTCACGATGTCACCGCACCTTCTGCATCGAGAGATGCCAACTGAACCGGATAAGCTGAGCCACCGTAAAGTTTCGTAATCCGGGCTGTCAACGGCCAGCGAACGAAGGAGCACGCCGGTGAAGCGGCCGACCATCGCCGACGTCGCCCGACGCGCCGGGGTCTCCAAGGGCGCCGTGTCGTACGCGCTGAACGGGCAGCCCGGCGTCTCCGAGGCCACCCGGCAGCGCATCCTGGCCATCGCCACGGAGATCGGGTTCAGCCGCAGCAGCGCCGCGCGCGCCCTCTCGGCCGCCACCGCCGGTGCGATCGGTCTGGCCCTGTGCCGACCGGCCCGGACCCTCGGCGTCGAGCCGTTCTTCATGGCGCTGATCAGTGGCGTCGAGGCCGAACTCTCGGCCCGTTCGTACGCGCTGACCCTCCAGGTGGTGGCCGACCCGGACGCCGAGATCGCGGTCTACCGGCGCTGGTGGGGTGAGCGACGGGTGGACGGCGTGCTCGTCTGCGACCTGCGCACCGACGACCGTCGCATCCCCGCACTCGAACAACTGCACCTGCCGGCGGT
This sequence comes from Micromonospora sp. NPDC003944, assembly GCF_053605225.1. Classification (NCBI taxonomy): domain Bacteria; kingdom Bacillati; phylum Actinomycetota; class Actinomycetes; order Micromonosporales; family Micromonosporaceae; genus Micromonospora; species Micromonospora sp. NPDC003944. The sequence goes on along the minus strand of NZ_JBSGIV010000048.1, from coordinate 19,635 downwards.
GGTGATCGGCGGCCCCGGCGGCACCGGTGAGCTGGCGAGTCTCTGGTCCGACGACGCCGCCGCGCTGACCGAGACGGTGGAGTATCTGGTCGCGCTCGGGCACCGGCGGATCGCCCGCGTCGCCGGCCTGCCCGACCTGCGGCACACCGAGATCCGCACCGACGCCTTCGCGGCGATCGACAAGCGGCTCGGCCTCGTCGACGCGGTCACCGTCTGGTCCGACTACACCGGTGAGGAGGGTGGCCGGGCCACCCGCCGGTTGCTCAGCTCGGTCACCCGGCCGACCGCCGTGATCTACGACAACGACGTGATGGCCATCGCCGGGCTCTCCGTCGCCCAGGAGATGGGCCTGACCGTGCCCGGTGACCTGTCCATCGTGGCCTGGGACGACTCGCCGCTGTGCCGCCTGGTGCACCCGCCGCTTACCGCGCTGGGCAGGGACATCGCGGCGTACGGCGCGCACGCCGCCCGGCACCTGCTCGCCGTCGTCGACGGGCAGCCGCCCAGCCGGGTGCAGGACGAGACGCCGCACCTCACACCGCGCGGCAGCACCGCGCCACCCCGCAGCAGATGAACCGGTTCAGCGGGATGCGGAGGGAAACTCCTCGAAGTACGCCTCCACCCGCTCGGCCGTCGCCGGGCGGGCCAGCGCGAACCCCTGCCCGTACCGGCAACCACCCCGGCGGGCCCCCTCAAGCTGGGTCGACGACTCCAACTCCTCGGCGACGATCTCGACACCCAGCCGCTCGCCCACGTTGACCACCACGTCGATGAGCGGCGGCTGCCCGTCCGGCCGTGCGCCCACCAACTCCGGACCCACCTTGAGCAGGTCGATCGGCAGGCGGCGAAGCTGGGCCAGCGAGGCGTGCTCGGCCCGGAAGTCGTCCAACGCGGTGCGTACGCCGAGCGACCGGAGCCCGGCCAGCCGAGCCACCACTGTCGGCAGGTCGACGGCGACCCTCGGCTCGCTCACCTCCACCACCAGTCGCTCCGGCGGCACCCCGTACGCGGCAAGCACGGCAGCGAGCCGCTGGACGAAGTCGGGAGTGGTCAGCTCCCGGGTCGTGACGTTGACCGCCATCCACAGCTCCCGGACGCCCACCGACCAGTCGGACAACTGCCGGCAGGATCGGTCCAGCACCCACCACTCCAACTCGCCGACCAGGTCCAGGTCCTCGGCGACCGGCAGCAACTCGTCCGGGAGCACCGTGCCGAGCACCGGGCTGCGCCAGCGCAACAACGCCTCCGCGCCCACCGGCTGCCCGTCGGCCAGGTCGACCACCGGCTGGTAGACGAGGTCGAGTTCGCCGCGCGCCACCGCACCGGGCAGCTCACGCTCCAGGTCGAGCCGGCGCACCAACTGCTCTTCGAGGAACGCGTCGTACCACTCCACCCGGTCCCGGCCCAGCTGCACGGCACGCCGCCGGGCCAACTCGGCCTGCCGGAGCACGTCCGCCGGCCCGACGCCGCTCACCTCGGCCAACCCGATGCTCGTCTGCACCCGCAGCATCGCCCCGGCCAGCCGGTAGGGCGGGCTGAGCGCGTTCAGCAGTCGGGTGCCCAGCGCGTACGCCAACACCGGACCGGCGGTGGTGACCACCGCGAAGCTGGTACCCGTGCACCCGGTGACCAGGTCGCCGGGTGCGATGACCGCGCGGGCGCGGTGCACCGCCTCGGCCAGCACGTCCTCCCGGACCGTCGGACCGACCCCCTCGGTGCCGTGCAGGTCCACGAGCAGCAGCGCGCCGGCCGGCGCCGGAACGTCGCCGATCACGGCAAGCGCGTCAAGCAGGGCAGCCCGGTCGCCGGTGGTGCCGCTCGCCGCCACCGTGGGCCGCCGGTTGAGCCCCGCCCACGCCGGCGTGTGGTCGGGCGACCAGGCCGAGCCCACCCCGATGGTCGCGCCCTCCGGCGCGCCGGGGCCTCGCTCGGCCTGCGGCGGGCCCAGCCACCGTGCCGAAGCCGCCCGACGGTGCCGCAGGGACCGGCCGGTCGGTCGGCGATGGGCGGCCCGCCGACCGGACGTGGGCACGTCGCCCGCCCGCAGCAACTCCCGCAGCACCAGGGGCGGCACCGCCGCCAGGGCCAACAGCACGCTCGTCCGGTCCGGTGCACGGCCGGCGCCCAGGTGCAGACCCGACGCCAGCAGCAGCACCGCCGCGGGAAGCACCGAACGGGGCCAGGCCGCGGCGACCGGCTCCGCCGGCTCCACCTCGTTCACCGCGTCGGCCGCACCGACCGCGACGAGCAACATCCCCCACACCAACGGGGGTACGGCCAGCAGGGCCACCCGCCCGGTCGGTGCGGACGGCAACGTGGCCAGCAGCACCAACCCGCCGAGGGTGAGCAGGACGCCGCCCCGGCAGAGCGCCGCACCCGAGCGTCGCGCCGGCCCGGCGAACGCGTTCAGCGCGGCCATGCCCAAGCCGCCGAGCGTCAACGCGACGACAAGCCGAACGGGGACCGGCAGGCCGTCCGGGGGCAGCAGCAGCCAGCCGGCGAGGGCCAGACCGACGGCCGGGCCGGTCGCCTCGACGAGCACGCGCAGCCGGACCGAGGCCGCCGGCCGCGAGCGGCCGGGGAGCCGATGCAGACCGGCAGTCGCGAGGGCCGCCACGACCAGCGACCCGACCAGCACGGCGAAGGTGTGCCCGACGCCGGTCAGGGGCAGCGCGACGGCGGTGAGACCGGCCGCCACCACCGCCGCGTCGAGCAGCACACCCGCCGCACGCGGTGTCGGATCGGTGCCACGCCGGGTGGCGAGCCGGGAGAGTCGCAGCCCGGCGAGGGTGGCGCCGGCGCCGGCGGCCAGCGCGATCACCACCGGGATCGGCGCCAGATCGGCGGCACCGGCGAGGAGGAGCAGCGCCACCGCCAGGGAGGTGGCGGCCTCGGGTGCCGCACGGCGGGGGACGAGAACGCGGAACGGGTACGCGAGGAGCACGGCGGTCGCCTTCGTGAGGGGGCACGGGGGCGGTGCGGCGGTGCGGGACATCGGACGCTGCGAGTCCGCTACCCACGATTGGCAACGATGGACGGCCGAATTGGTTACTTGGCGGTCACTCAGGGGAGACAACGACCTGTGTCACTGTACGGCGTACCGCACGCTGCCGGCACCGCCCGCCGCGAGCCGAAACGACCGGGAGTGGGATCATCGGAGGGTGAGTAAGCCCGACACGGTCCGCTTCCGGTACAACCAAGCCATCCTGGTGGCCGCGATCATCGCCTTCGTCGGCGCCCTGCCGCTGGCCAACGCCCGGGCCTACCTGCTGCCGGTGCTGCTCGTCCCGCTCGCCGTCGCGGTGTGGGCCTGGCGGGCCGGCACCGACGCCGACGCACGGGAGGTGCGGATACGGGCGTTGGCCGGTCAGCGTCGGATCGACTGGGACCGGGTCCTCGAGCTGACCACCGACAAGCGCGGGCGCGCGGTCGCCCGGCTCGACGACGGCCGTCAGGTCACCCTGCCGGCCGTGCGGGGGGCGGACCTGCCCCGACTGGTCGCGGCGACCGGCCAGACGCTGCCGGACGCGCCGGCGGACGCGCCGGGTCAGTAGCCGTCGACCACCGTGTTGATCAGCGGTTGCCCGGAGGCGAACCGGCGGACCTGATCGCCGACCAGCCGGTAGGCCCGCGGCAACAACCCGCGCACCGACCCGCCGACGTGCGGGGTGAGCAGCACGTTCGGCATGGCCCAGAGCGGGGAGTCGGCGGGCAGCGGCTCCGGGTCGGTGACGTCCAACGCGGCCGAGATCCTGCCGGTGCCCAGCTCCGCGACGAGCGCCTCGGTGTGCGCCACCGGGCCCCGGGCAGCGTTGACCAACAGCGCCCCGTCCGGCATCGCGGCCAGGAACTTCTCGTCGATCAGGCCACGGGTCCGGTCGGTGAGCGGCACGATCACCACCACCACGTCCGCCTCGGGCAGCAGCCGCGGCAACTCCTCGACGGCGTGCACCCCCTGCTCCGGGCGGGCCGTCCTCGCGACCAGGGTGAAGCTCACCTCGAACGGGGCGAGCCGGTCGCGCACGGCGGCGCCGATCGAGCCGGCCCCGACGATGAGCACCCGCTTGCCGCTCAGCTCGTCGGTCGGGGTGTGCTCCGCGTACGCCCACCGCCGCTCGGCCTGCGCCCGGACGAACGCCGGGAACGCCCGCAGTTGGGCGAGGATCGCGGTGACGACCCACTCGGCAGTGGCGGGGTCGTGCACGCCCCGGGCGTCGCAGAGCGCGACACCCTCAGGCGTACGACCGGCCCAGGCGTCGGCCCCGGCGGAGAGCAACTGCACCACCGCCAGGTCGGGCAGCTCCCCCGCAAGCGCCGTCGAGTCCGAGCCGCCCAGGAACGGCGGCACCCAGAAACGGACCCCGGCCGGGTCGGACGGCATCCGGTCGGCGTGCTCGAAGACCTCCACGCGCACGTCCGGGGGCAGCTCGCCCAGGAGGTTCGGACCGGCCTGGTGCGGAATCCATACCTTCACGGACGCCGACGATAGTCTCTGCCGTCGCGGCCGGTGCGGGCACGGCGGCGAACCCGGGTCCCGGGTATGGCGCACGAGGCCGGGGCGGGCGAGACTCAGCACACAGATGTTCGGCACACGCCCGCGCGAGGTATAAGGAAGGGTCGGAGGACCTGTCGGCCTCCGCCCGGCAGACAGGTGCACGATGACCGAGGGCTCCCCCGCCACCAACCGGCGTCCCGTCGCCCCACCCGCGGCGCTCGGCGACCCGCAGCGATTGCGCGCGCTCGCCGACACCGGGCTCGACGCCACCCCGGACGAGGCGTTCGACAGGTTCGCCCGGCTGGTCAGCGACCTGCTTGACGTGCCGGTCGCGCTGGTCTCCCTGGTCTCCGCCGACCGGCAGTTCTTTCCGGGCGCGGTCGGGTTGCCGGAGCCCTGGTCGCAGCGGCGGCAGACCCCGCTGAGCCACTCGTTCTGTCAGCACGTGGTCGACATCGAGGCGCCGATGGTGCTGCCGGACGCCCGGCTCTACCCCCGGGTCCGGGACAACCTGGCCATCGACGACCTCGGGGTGGTCGCGTACGCCGGGATGCCACTCACCGACCTCTCCGGCCGGGTGCTCGGCTCGCTCTGCGCCATCGACAGCAAACCCCGGGCGTGGACCACCGCACAGCTGCGCACCCTCGCCGACCTGGCCGCCGCCTGCTCGTCGGAGTTGCGACTGCGGATCGCGCTCGACGGCGCACAGGAGGCGCAGCGGCGGGCCGTCCTGGCCCACCAGCGGCTGGAGCTGCTGGCCGGGGTGAGCGAGACGTTGGCCGGCACCCTGGACGTGGCCACCACACTGCGCCGGCTCGCCGCCACCATGGTGCCGCTGCTCGCCGACTGGTGCCTGCTCACCCTCGTCGGGCCGACCGGCCAGGCCCGCGAGGTGGTCTCGATGCACCGGGACCCGGCCCGTACGGCGGACGTCGACAGGTTCGGCCAGTTGCTACGCACCGGGCTGAGCGCCGAGTCGGTCATCCGGTCGGTGCTCCGGACCGGTAAACCCCAACTCGGCAGCGTGGCATCCCTTGCCGACGTGACGAGGGGCACCACCAACCCGGAGATGACGGCCATCGCGGACCGGCTGGGCATCGCCTCCTACCTGAGCGTGCCGGTGCGCGGCGTCGGCGGCACGGTGTTGGGGGCGATCACGCTCGTCAACGGCGCTCAGCGTCAGCCGTTCGACGACCGCGACCTGCTCACCGCTGTCGACATCGGCCGCCGGGCCGGGCAGGCCGTCGGCAACAGCTCGATGTACGGCGAGCAGCGACACGTCGCCGAGGTCCTGCAACACAGCATGCTTCCGCAGCTGCCGGCGGTGGCGCAGCTGGAGCTGACGGCGCGCTACCAGCCGGCGGCCGACCGGGTTCAGGTGGGCGGTGACTGGTACGACGCCTTCGTGCAGCCCGACGGCGACGTGATCGCCGCGATCGGGGACGTGGCCGGGCACGACATCGAGGCGGCGGCGACCATGGGTCAGCTGCGCAATCTGGTGCGCGGCAACGCCTTCAGCCGGCCGGACGACGTCGGGGCGCTGCTGACCAACCTGGACGACGCGATCCGTGGCCTGCGACTGGCGACCGCCGCCACCGCGACGCTGGTCCGGATCCGTCCGCCGCGCGCCGGTGTACACGCGGTGACCTGGGCCAACGCAGGGCACCCGGCGGCCCTGGTGATCCGCGCCGGTGGGGCGGTCGAGGCCCTCGAGGCGACGCCGGAGCCGCTGCTCGGCCTGCTCCGCCGGACGACGCGGACCAGCCGGTCGACAAGGCTGGCCACCGGCGACACGCTGCTGCTCTACACCGACGGGCTGATCGAACGGCGGGACCGCTCCATCGACGACGGGTTGTCCGAGCTGGCGGCCCGCCTGACCGGCACCGACACGCTGCCCCTGGACGAGCTGTGCGACAGGCTGCTCGGCCCGATCCCGCACCGGGAGGACGACACCGCGCTGCTTGCCGTGCGGGCGCGCTGACCGGTGCGACCGTCGGGTCGTCGGCATCCGTTGGATCTCGACGGCCCCGGCGGGGCCACGCGGCGGGCTACCCTGGGCCGGGTGAGAGCCCGTCCCCCGCACCCTCGCATCCACCGCCTCCGGGTGGCCCTCGCGGCGTCCTGCGCGGCGCTGCTGTTCACTGCCGGTTGCAGCTTCGGCGAGCCGGACCCGGACCCAGCCGGCGAACCGCCGAACCTGCCCACCCCGTCCGCGCCGGCGAGCCCCGGCGGCGCCGGCCAGCAGGCGGTGGCGACAGTGCTCGCCAAGGGCCTGCGGGTGCCGTGGGCCATCGCCTTCCTGCCGGACGGCGGCGCGCTGGTCACCGAACGGGACAACGGCCGGATCCTGCAGGTCGGGCCGGAGTCCGGGCCGGACGGGCTGCGGGTCCGCCCGGTGCAGACGATCCCCGACGTGGCGGCGGCCGGCGAGGGCGGCCTGCTCGGCATCGCGGTCTCCCCCGACTACGCCCGGGACCGGACGGTCTTCGTCTACTACACCGCCGAGCGGGACAACCGGGTCGCCCGGTTGCAGCTCGGCGGGCAGCTCACCCCGATCCTCACCGGCATCCCCAAGGCCAACGTGCACAACGGTGGTGGGCTCGGCTTCGGCCCGGACAAGCAGCTCTACGTCAGCACCGGTGACGCCGGCCAGCGCCCCCTCTCGCAGGACGTGAAGAGCCTCGGCGGCAAGATCCTCCGGATCACCCCGGACGGCAAGCCGGCCGCCGGCAACCCGTATCCCAACTCCCCGGTCTGGTCCCTCGGGCACCGCAACGTGCAGGGTTTCACCTGGGACGCCGCGAAGCGGATGTACGCCGTCGAGTTCGGTCAGAACACCTGGGACGAGATCAACCAGATCACCAAGGGCGGCAACTACGGCTGGCCGGAGGTCGAGGGCCAGGCCGGTGACAAGCGGTTCACCGACCCGATCGTGCAGTGGGCGACGTCGGACGCGTCCTGCTCCGGTCTGGCCGCCACGGACCGGCTGCTGGTCACCGGCTGCCTGCGCGGCAAGCGCCTCTGGGTGATGGAGCTGACCGACACCGGCACGCTGCTCGGCCGGCCCAGTGAGCTGCTCACCAACCGCTACGGTCGGCTGCGGGCGGTGGCCGCGGCACCGGACGGGTCGCTCTGGGTCAGCACCTCGAACCACGACGGGCGGGGCAACCCGGCGGGCGACGACGACCGGCTCCTGCGGGTGGTCTTCGCGGGCGGTGACGGCGGGCGCAGCTGATTCGTCACCATCCGTTCAGGTTTGCCAAGATCTTTCGACGGGCAGGTCAGACTTTCACCATGGATGGGCAACGCGACGAGCGGCACGACGACGCCGAGGACCGGGACGACCCGGTGACCGGCGGCGACCGGCCACGCCCGACGGGTTGGCGGGTCGCTGCCGCCGGCCCGCTGCGCCGCCTCGGGCTGGTCGTCGCCGTCCTCACCGTGGCCCTGGCCGGGGCGGTCCTCGGGGTGCTTGCCGGCGGCCAGGTGAGCACCGACATCGGCCCGTTCCGGGCCAACCTCAGCATCTCCCCCGCCCGCGACGGCGGCACCACCGTCGACATCCCGCCGCTCGGCGCGCTGCTGCTCGACAGCCACAACGGGCCCACCCACCTCACCGTACGGCTGGGCGCGCTCGACCAGGGGCGCACCGAGGCGCTGATCGACGACCCGGCCAGCATCAGCCGGGCCAGCCAGAGCGCCGTGGAGGACGTCCGCTCCGGGGTGATGCGCCTCGGCCTGCGTACCCTCGGCGCGTCGGTGCTTGTCACCCTGGTCCTGGCCGGGCTGATCTTCCGCAACGTCCGGCGCACCGCCTGGGCGGGCGGGCTGGCGCTGCTTGTCACCGCCGGCAGCCTCGGCACGGCGGCGGCCACCCTTCGCCCCCAGGCCATCGAGGAACCACGCTACGAGGGGTTGCTCGTCAACGCGCCGGCCATCGTCGGTGACGCCCGGCGGATCGCCAACGACTACACCAAGTACGCGGAGCAGTTGCAGCGCCTGGTCGGCAACGTCAGCCAGCTCTACACCACCGTCTCGGCGCTCCCGCTGTTGGAGCCGACCCCGGGCACCACGCGGGTGCTGCACGTCTCCGACATGCACCTCAACCCGACCGGCTGGCAACTGATCCGGACGGTCGTCGAGCAGTTCGGCATCGACGTGGTGATCGACACCGGCGACATCACCGACTGGGGCAGCGAGCCGGAGGCCTCCTTCGTCGCCTCGATCGGCCTGCTGAAGAAGCCGTACGTCTTCATCCGGGGCAACCACGACTCCGGCAAGACCGCCGCCGCGGTGGCCCGCCAGCCGAACGCGATCGTCCTGAACAACACGACCACGACCGTCGCCGGGCTGACCATCGCCGGCATCGGCGACCCGCGCTTCACCCCGGACAAGAACACCTCCCCCGCCGGCAGCGGGCTGACCCAGCAGGTGGCCGACCAGGTGATCGGGGCCGGCAACCAACTCGCCGCGACGGTGCGCAGCTCACCGCGACCGGTCAACATCGCCCTCGTGCACGACCCGGCGTCGGCCGGGCCGCTCTCCGGCACCTGCCCGCTGGTGCTGGCCGGGCACACCCACTCCCGGCAGGTCTCCAAGCTGCCGCAGGCACCCGGGCAGCAGCCCACCACTCTGATGGTGGAGGGCTCCACCGGCGGCGCCGGGCTGCGCGGCCTGGAGGGCGAGAAGCCCACTCCGCTCTCGATGAGTGTTCTCTACTTCGACCAGCAGAAGCTGCTCCAGGCGTACGACACCATCACCGTGGGTGGCACCGGGCAGGCCCAAGTCAACCTGGAACGACGCCTGGTGGAGAACCCGACCGCGGGTGTCTCCGGCACACCCACGCCCACGCCGACCGGCGGCGTACCCGGCACCCCCGCACCCACACCCACGCCCACGCCCACACCGACCGGCTGAGCCGACGCCGACGCACCCCAGCAGGCCGGGCGGGCGCGCGGGCGGGTCAGCGCAGGGCGATGGCGGCCAGGGCCGCGTTGACGATGCTGCCGGGCAGCAGGTCGTGCAACTCGTACAGCTCGGCGACGCTTCCGGACTGGCCGAACTCGTCCACCCCGAGCGGCACCGCCGGCGCGCCGACCGCCGACCCGAGCCAGGCCATCGCGTGCGACGCGGCGTCGTGCACGGTCACCACCGGCACCCGGTCGGCGAACGCGGACCGCAGCGCCCCCGGCACGCTGGGCACGGTGGCCGTCCGGACGCCCTGGCGCAGGGTGCGCTGCCAGGCCCGGTAGAGCCGGTCCAGCGAGGTCACGTCCACCACGTGCGCGGCGATGCCCTCGTCGGCCAACTCTGCCGCGGCGGCCAGCACCTCGGGCAGCACCGCGCCCGAGGCAGCCAACTGCACCACCGGGGCGTCGACCAGGTGCGGATACGCCTGGTGCGCGTCGACGAGCCGGTACGCCCCGGCGACGACCTGCCGGCGCAGCACCGCGTCGCCGAGCCGCGCCCGAGCCGCCTCGAACGGCGTCTGGTCCAGCGGTCGGGTGCTCAACCGGAAGTAGTACGCGCCGTCCTCGGCGGGCGCGGCGGTCGTGGCCGGGGCCGACCCGCCGGCGATCTGCCCGAGCGCGTCGCAGAGCAGCCAGTCGAGGCTCGCCGCGTACGCCGGCTCGACGAACGTCACCCCAGGCAGTTCCAGGCCGACCGACGCGGTGATCGTGGACTGGTGCGCGCCGCCCTCCGGGGCGAGGGTGATGCCGGACGGGGTGCCGGCCACCACGAACCGGGAGCCGGAGTACGTGCCGTACAGGAACGCGTCGAGGCCCCGCAGCACGAACGGGTCGTAGACCGTGCCCACCGGCAGCAGCGGCTGCCCGGACAGGTCCCAGGAGAGCCCGAGCTGACCGAGCAGCAGGAACAGGTTCATCTCCGAGATGCCCAGTTCGATGTGCTGCCCGGCCGGGCTCTGGATCCAGCGCAGCATCCGGTCCTCGGTCCAGGATCGCTGCTCGGTCGGGGCGAACACCCCGGTCTTGTTGATGAACCCGGCCAGGTTGGTGGAGGTGGCCACGTCCGGTGCGGTCGTGACCAGATAGCGGCCCACCTCCCGGTCCCGCGCCAGGTCCACGAGCACCCGACCGAAGACCTCCTGGGTGGAGATCGGCTTGTTGGCGCGTACCCCCGTGCTCTCCGGGACGGTGACCCCCAGCGCACGCTCGCGCGGCGCGCGGGACAGCGCCTCCCGGCGGGCGCCGGCGGTGATCCCGGCGGGTGACGCCGGGTCGAGGCGGTCCCACTCGGTCTCGGCGGTCAGGCCCTGCGCGGCGCGCAGCGTGTCGACCTGCTCCGAGCTGAGCAGCGCGGAATGGTTGCGCGGATTGCCGGCGATGGGCAACCCCCAACCCTTCACGGTGTACGCGAAGACGACGCTGGGCCGGTCGGTGACCGCGTCGCACTGGGCGTACGCGTCGAGCATCGCCTGGAGGTCGTGCCCGCCCAGGTCGGTGACGAGCGGGCCGAGGTCCTCGTCGGTGACGCCTTCCACGAAGGCGCCCACCTCGGCCGGCGCGCCGTCCAGGAACTGCTTGCGCAGCGCCGGCCCGGCAAGCCCGAACAGCGACTGGTACTGCTCATTGGGCATCGCGTCGATCCAGTCGCGCAGCGCCTCACCACCCGGCCGGGCGTACGCCTCGGCGAGCCGGCGACCGTACTTGACCTCCACGACGTGCCAGCCGGCCGCCTCGAACTGCCCCCGCCACTGGTTGATCCGGATGCCGGGGACCACCCGGTCCAGCGACTGGCGGTTGAAGTCGACGAGCCACATGACGGTGCCCAGCCCGGTTGTCGCCGGGTCGGCCACCGCCTCCCAGATGTTGCCCTCGTCGAGTTCGGCGTCACCGATCAGCGCCACGAACCGGGAGTGCGGCCGGGCCCCGAAGTGCGCGTCGACGTACCGCCGGGTGGCGGCGGCGAAGAGCGGCGCCGCCGCGCCCAGGCCCACCGACCCGGTGGAGAAGTCCACCTCGTCGGGGTCCTTGGTGCGCGACGGGTACGACTGGAGGCCACCACGGGCCCGCAGCCGGGGCAGGTAGGAGCGGTCCAGGTTGCCGAGCAGGTACTGGATGGCGTGGAACACCGGGGAGGCGTGCGGCTTGACGGCGACCCGGTCCTCGGCGTCCAGGTGCGCGAACCAGAGCGCGGTCATCGCCGTGACCAGGGAAGCGCTGGATGCCTGGTGACCGCCGACCTTCACACCGTCGCCGGTGGCCCGGTCGTGGTTTGCGGCGTCCACGATCCGGGTGGCGAGCCAGAGCACCCGCCGCTGGATCTCGTCGAGGACATCGAGGTCGTGCTGGGTCACGGTGGCTCCATCCAGGCGTCGCCGGTGACGCCCTCGCGAGGGGTGCGGGGTGGCCGCATGGTCGGCAGGGGATGACGGAAGGCCGCCGCCGGGTCGCGGCGGCGGCCTGCTCCGGGTGGGTCTCAGCCCTGGACGCCGAGGCGCTCCAGGATCAGCTCCCGCAGGGTCTTCGCGTCGGCCTGACCCCGGGTGGTCTTCATGACCGCGCCGACGAGCGCGCCGACCGCCGCGACCTTTCCGCTGCGGATCTTGTCGGCGATGCCCGGGTTGGCCGCGATGGCCTCGTCCACGGCGGCGGTGAGCGCGCCGGTGTCCGACACGACCTCCAGGCCCCGGCTGGTCATGATCTCGGTGGGCGAGCCCTCACCGTCGACCACGCCCTCCAGCACCGTACGGGCCATCTTGTCGTTGAGCTTGCCGGCGTCGACAAGCCCCTGTAGCTCCGCGACCTGGGCGGGGGTGGCACCGATCTGGGCCAGCTCCACACCGCTCTCGTTGGCCCGGCGGGACAGCTCACCCAGCCACCACTTGCGGGCCGCAGCCGGGGTGGTGCCGGCGGCGACGGTCGCCTCGATCAGCTCGACCGCGCCCGCGTTCAACACCGACTGCATGTCCAGGTCGGAGAGGCCCCACTGCTCCTGGAGGCGACGCCGGTGCATCCGGGGCAGCTCCGGCAGGGCGGCCTTCAGCTCGGCGACCCAGGCCGGGTCCGGGGCGATCGGCACCAGATCCGGTTCGGGGAAGTACCGGTAGTCGGTCGCGGTCTCCTTGGAGCGACCCGGCGTGGTGTCGCCGGTGTCCTCGTGGAAGTGGCGGGTCTCCTGGGTGATCCGACCGCCCGCGTCGAGGACGGACGCCTGCCGCAGCATCTCCGAGCGGACCGCCCGCTCCACCGAGCGCAGCGAGTTGACGTTCTTCGTCTCGGTACGGGTGCCCCACTCCGCGCCCGGCAGGTTGAGCGAGGTGTTCACGTCGCAGCGCAACGAACCCTCCTCCATCCGCACGTCCGAGACGCCCAGGGTGCGGATCACGTCCCGCAGCTCGGCGACGTACGCCCGGGCCACCTCGGGGGCCAGCGCGCCGGTGCCGGTGATCGGCTTGGTGACGATCTCGACGAGCGGGATGCCGGCCCGGTTGTAGTCGACGAGCGACTCGGTCGCGCCGTGGATGCGGCCGGTGGCACCACCGACGTGCAGCGTCTTGCCGGTGTCCTCCTCGAGGTGCACCCGCTCGATCTCGATCCGCACCGTCTCGCCGTTGACCTCGACGTCCAGGTAACCGTCGACGCAGATCGGCTCGTCGTACTGGCTGATCTGGAAGTTCTTCGGCATGTCCGGGTAGAAGTAGTTCTTCCGGGCGAACCGGCACCACTCGGCGATCGAGCAGTTCAACGCCAGGCCGATCCGGATGATCGCCTCGATCGCCGCCTTGTTGGCCACCGGCAGCGACCCGGGCAGGCCCAGACACACCGGGCAGACCCGGGTGTTCGGCTCGCCACCGAAGTCGGTCGGGCAGCCGCACCACATCTTGGTGTTCGTGCCCAGCTCGACGTGGGTCTCCAGGCCGATCACCGGTTCGAAGCGCGCGACGACCTCGTCGTACGCGGGCAGTGTCGTGGTCATGAGACGCTCCAGGCGCGATCCGGACAGAACCTGTCCAGCCTAATGGGGTTGTCCGATCAATCCTCGGGCGGGTTTCGTCGGGGGCGCGTGGCGTCGTCGACGACAGGGTAGTGAACGACGATGACGAATACGGGGAGAACGCCAGGAGCGCGGGTCCGGCCGGTGATCGTCGCTGTGGTAGCGGTGTGGGCGGTGGCCGTTGTGGTCACACTGATCAGCTGGTTCGCCGCCGGAGAGGACCGGAACCCGGACTCGGCCGCCGCGTTGGTGCTCTGTGTGGCGGGGCCCGGGGTGGTGGCGGTGACGATCGCGTACGTCCTGGTGCGTCTGCTGAACCGGCGGCGTGCGGAGCGGGAGCGGCGGTGACCGGGACGAACACCGCGGGCGACCCGACGGAGAATGAGCGGGCCGGACCGGTCACGGAGGCCAGGCGGCGCTCAGGCCGGATGACCAAGGCCGCGGTGGTGCTGTTGGCGGCCACCGGCCCCGCCACGTTCGCCGTCGGGCTGCTGATCGCCAGCGGAGAGCGGGGTGCCGACGACCCGCTGATCCGGCTGCTGCTCCTCCTGGTGACTGCGACGCTGGGCGTCGCCGCCATCCTGCTGATCAACGCGTGGATGACGAGAAGCTCTTTTGTGTCCCACGGCACCGACCCGGCCAGCCGGCGGCGGGTGAAGGCGGCACTGCGCGACGGGTCGACCACCGACCTGCAGGTCGACGCGCTGGCCCGCAAGGAGGCCGAGCAGCAGGTACGTCGACAGTGGGTGTTCTGGGCCCTCGGTGTGGTCCTGACGTTGCAGATACTGAACGCCATCAGCACCGACCGGACGTCCACCCGCTGGACAGGTGGGCTGGGCGCGCTGGTCTGGGCTGTGCTGCTCTACCAGCACTGGCGCACCACCCAACGGGCCCGCCGCTACCTCGCCGGCCCGACCTCAGGTTACGCCGAGCGGTAACCCAAGCGCACCAGCGCATCACATGTGTCACTCCACCACTGTTGGTACGCGGGCACCCCCTGAAGACGAGCCAGCGAGACCAACTCGCCAAGTTGGCCGTAGTGGTCGGTGGTTGAGCGGCTCACACGGCCCATCACGCTGTTGAGTGCGCTCTTAGGATCGGCCACTCGCTCCACAAGTCGCGGCTGTGCAGGAAGCCCCATCTCGGCATCGGTCCACCTGACGCCGAGAGCGCTTCGCAGTGCATCACCATCCGCGAGAAGCCACGCCTCCGTCTCGCGCACCGGAACCACTGCTACCAGTTGTTCCGCACGCTCCCCCCACACCTCACGCAGCGGTCGCAGCCACTCCGCGGCAGTCCGCTCGGCGTTGGCGCCCTGATCATGATGAAAGAAGATCAGGGAGAAGCTTGCCGGATTCTGCTCGACGAGCCCGATGACATCAGCTATCGAGCACGGGCCTTTTCGGTCGCGTAACGGCTGGACGTCAGCGACCTCGACCGCGTCCTCGAATTCGGTCGAGCAGATCTCGGTCAACGCCCTGACAAGCAACCTCGGAAGAAACTGATCATCGGTGACGCCCTCGGAGACCAACGCGGAGGTCAGATAACGCATCAGTTGTCCAACTCCGCCATGACCTCGAACTCGGCAATCTCCCTCGGGCTCACCACGCTTCCGACATCAAACGCGTCGTCGATCGTAAGCTGCTGAGCCCCGGCAATCGATCTCCACCGACTGACCCGACTACGGGCCTGGCCGCGTTGGACGCGACTGACAACGTCCATGAAGACGGCGTCGGTCCGCGTCCGGGCCTGGGCGGATTCCAACGCCCGCAGGATCGCCGGCGAGTGACTGCTCAGGATGAGCTGGGTCAGAGCAGCGCCCTCAGTTCTGGCGTCGATGGCCTGTTCGACGAGGTTCCGGAGGTACCTGACGAACTGCGCCAGCCGTTGCGGAAAGATGCCGTTCTCAGGCTCTTCGAAACAGATGAGACCGGCGCCCCTCGGGTCGTACAGTGCCGCCAGGAGGGCGATCGCCCGGAGGGTGCCGTCCGAGGCCACCCTGGCTGAGAACGGCGCTTCCTCTCGGGTCAGCACTTCCACCTGCCGCTGCCGGCGGGCTTCATCCTCAGCGAGGCGAACCCGGATGACACCCGGGATGACGGCGGCCAGGTCGGCGGAGAGGTCATTAAGCGCCCCGTCCGGCCTGTCGCCACTGCCGGTCTCATCCGCCAACCGCCGCAGCGTGTTGGCCAGGTGACCTCCGTTAGCGGCGAGGCTGTCGGGGTCATCGTAGGAATCAGGGGCGCGGAGCGCGCTGGGATCCAGGTGCAGCAGACGCCACGACTGCATCTCTCGCTTGAGCGCGTACAGCAGCGGGAAGTCCGTCGCCGTGGTCAGGCTGGACAGAACGGTTGCAGTGGCAGCCGTCGCGGGAAGGCGACGCTTACGCCCCTGATTGCCCTGCTGCCTGATGCTGAAGACAGGCCGGTTCTGCTCGTCCTGCTCCGTCTCCAAAGGATCGGCACCAGTGCGGTAGGCCGCCAACCGCTTACGCTGCTCGGCGTCGAACCGGGCGACCCAGGTGTCGTCGGCCCGCCGGATTCTCCGAACCGCCTCACGGACGACATACGGCCGCTGCGTCCCGCTGTGACCAGTCGACCTGAGTTCAAGCGTCAACTCGTAGCGAAGTCGCGAATGATTGACTTCGGCCGTGTCGCCGAACGCGTCGGTGACCGATCTGTCCAGCAGCACTTCCACCGCGAACGACATCACCTCGACCGAGGATCCGTCGGTGTGCTTGTGAAACAGGTCCACGATGTCGCCACGCATGTGTTGGGCGGCTTCGAGGACAGGGTCGCCGGCCAGTCGACCGAGGAACTGGATGGCGTCGAACAGGTTCGACTTGCCTGCCGCATTCCGTCCGATGATCACAAGGAAGGGCGGGATGTCCAACGAGAAATCACGGAAAGACTTGAATCCGTCAATCTCGATCCGCGTCAGCATCCCGCCCGCCCTCACAACGCCGGTGGGGTGAATGTGCCGATCGCGGACTCCAACGCGGCGGCAACCCGGTACATCCGGTCGTCGGCCATCGTCGGGGCCATCACCTGCAGACCGACCGGCAGCCCCTCGGAGAGCCCACAGGGCACCGAGATGCCCGGCCCGCCGTACAGGTTCGTCGGAATCGTGTACAGGTCGGCCAGGTACATCTGGTACGGGTCGGCGGTCCGCGCGCCGATCGGGAACGCCACCGACGGGGTGGTCGGCGAGATCAGCGCGTCGACCCGCTCGAACGCGGCGGTGAAGTCCCGGGTGATGAGCGTCCGGACCTTCTGCGCCTGCCCGTAGTACGCGTCGTAGTAACCCGACGACAGCGCGTACGTGCCGATCATGATGCGGCGCTTGACCTCCGGGCCGAAGCCGGCCTCCCGGGTCAGCGACATGACCTCCTCCAGCGACCGGTTGCCGTCGTCGCCGACCCGCAGGCCGAACCGCACTCCGTCGAACCGGGCCAGGTTAGAGGAGCACTCACTCGGGGCGATCAGGTAGTACGCCGGCAGCGCGTACGCGAACGTCGGGCAGGAGATCTCCACGACCTCGGCGCCCATCTTGGTCAGCGCGTCCACCGACTCGCGGAAGGCTGCCATCACACCCGGCTCGGCACCGTCGCCGACGAACTCACTCACGATGCCCAGCCGCACACCGGTCAGGTCGCCGGTCGCGCCGAGCTTCGCCGCCGCCACCACGTCCGGCACCGGCTGCGGGATCGAGGTGGAGTCACGCGGGTCGTGCCCGGCGATCACCTGGTGCAGCAGGGCCGCGTCGAGCACGTTCCGGGCACACGGGCCGGGAGTGTCAAGCGAGGAGGAGAAGGCGACGAGCCCGTACCGGGAGGTGCCGCCGTAGGTGGGCTTCGCACCCACCGTGCCGGTGACCGCGCCGGGCTGGCGGATCGAGCCGCCGGTGTCCGAGCCGATCGCCAGTGGCGCCTCGTAGGCGGCCAGCGCGGCGGCGCTGCCGCCACCCGAGCCACCCGGGATCCGGCTCAGGTCCCACGGGTTGTGCGTGGGGCCGTACGCCGAGTACTCGGTGGAGGAGCCCATCGCGAACTCGTCCATGTTGGTCTTGCCGAGCATCACCGTGCCGGCCTCCCGCAGCCGCTGCACGATCGTCGCGTCGTACGGCGGGCGCCAACCCTCCAGGATCTTCGACCCCACGGTGGTCGGCACGCCCCGGGTCGCGAGCACGTCCTTGACCGCGACCGGCACACCCGCGAGCGGGCCCAACTCCTCGCCGGCGGCCCGGCGCTCGTCCACCGCGCGGGCAGCGGCGAGCGCGCCGTCGGTGTCGACGTGCAGGAAGGCGTGCACCCGGTCGTCGACCGCCGCGATCCGATCCAGGTGCGCCTGGGTCACCTCGACGGCGGACGTCTCGCCCCCAGCGACCAGAGCCGCGATCTCCGTCGCAGTCATCCCAATCAGATCGCTCATGCCGTCACTCCGCTCCGCTCCGCGACGCCATGAGACACCACGGCGCTGAACTGCCGATTCGCTCGCTGACGCTCGCTCATGCCGTCACTCCGCTCCGCTCCGCGACGCCATGAGACACCACGGCGCTGAACTGCCGATTCGCTCGCTGACGCTCGCTCATGAGGCCACATCCTCGCTCAGGATCCGCGGCACGCGGAACCGCTGGTCCTCGACGTCGGGAGCGCCCGACAACGCTTCCTCCGGAGTCAGGCACGGCGTGACGACGTCCTCGCGGAAGATGTTCGTCAGCGGCACCGAGTGCGAGGTCGGCGGGATGTCCGCGGCGGCGACCTCGCCGACCTGGGCGACCGCCTGGAGGATCACGTCGAGCTGGCCGGCGAACGTGTCCAGCTCCTCCTCGGTGACGGCGAGCCGCGACAGGCGCGCCAGGTGCGCGACCTCCTCGCGGGAGATGGCGGCCATCCGTGCCCCCTTCTGAATTCCTGCTGGTCGGGCGGTGTGTCGACCGCGCGACGGCTGAAGCGTGACACGCGGTGACCGGAGCGAGTCTATTGTTCCGCTCCGGTGCCGCGTCCCCGACTCCCCCTCCGGCGGCCCTCGTGCCGGGTCAGCGGGTGGGGCGGCGAGCGACATCCGGCTGCGGGTGCCCGCCGGTCGGGCGGACCGGCCGGTACCGGGCCAGCCAGGTCACCAACTCCTCGGCCGGCATCGGCCGGGCGTAGAACCAGCCCTGAGCGGCGTCGCAGCCGGCCGCGTGCAGCATCCGCCAGGTCCGCTCGTCCTCGACACCCTCGGCGACCACCCGCAGCCCCAGAGCGCCGGCCAGCTCGATCATCGACCGGACGATCGCCGCGTCGTCGGCGTCGTCGGCCATGCCGAGGACGAACGAGCGGTCCACCTTCACCTCGGACAGCGGCAGGCGGCGCAGGTGCTGGAGGGAGGAGTAGCCGGTGCCGAAGTCGTCGAGCGCGATGGCCACCCCGATCCGGTGCAGCTGGGAGATGGTGGCCAACACCCGACGCGGGTCGGCCATCAACGCGCCCTCGGTGATCTCGACCTGCAGCCGCTCCGCCGGCACCCCGTACCGGGCCAGCCGGTCGGCGATCTGGTCGGCGATCTCGCCGGTGTGCAGGTCGCGCACGCTCACGTTCAGTGCCGCGCGCAGCCCGATGCCGGCCGCCGACCACTTGGCGAGTTGCTCCACCACGTCGTCGACGACCCGACGGGTGAGCAGTCGCATCACGGCGCTCTGCTCGGCGACCCGGATGAGTTCCTCCGGGTCGACCATGCCCCGCCGGGGGTGCCGCCACCGCAGCAGGGCCTCGACGCCGACCACCTCGCCGGTCGCGATGGCGATCTGCGGCTGGTAGTACATGGTGATGTCCCCGGCGTCGTCGGCCGGCTCGTCGTCCGCGTGCCACCCGGTCGGTTCGATCGGCTGCCCCGGCGCACCCGGGCCGACGTCCCGCCGTACCCCCGAACGCCCCTTGCCCGCCGCGCTCCCGGTCGAGGCCCGCCGGCCGTTCGCGCCACCGGCGGGCCGCTCCCGGAGCGGGCCGGGCCGGGTGCCAGCGAGGGTGGCACGGGCGTTTCGGCCCCGGATCGGGTCGGCGCCGGTGGCGATCCGGTTGATCAACTCGTCGGCGTGCACCAGCCCGGCATCGGTACGTCGGCGGCGGGCCCACCACCTGGCGACTCCCGGCGGCGCCGCGGCGACCACCGGCGCCGGGTCCGCCGCTGGCGCGGGCC